>CALPVI020000001.1 GCA_943326975.2 Actinomyces viscosus
GGGTATTGCAAAATTTAGGATTTTAATCAAAAAATGGGCGTTTCAACTTTTCGGATATTATCTTGATGAATAAGTTATAATGGAAACTTATAATTTATTTTCAATTATGCCAATCACTTTAATTTATAAATTAAATACTTAATTAAAAATAATAAAGTTTAATGTATAAATGAAATTTATAATTAATTTTGTTAAAGTTTAATCTATATAAAGAATGACAACATATATTCCTAGAAACGAATACATAAAGAGAATATTACCATTTATAGGTAAGAACATCATCAAAGTATTAGTCGGACAAAGAAGAGTTGGTAAAAGTTACCTTTTACTACAACTAATGGATGAAGTGAAAAAAATAAATTCTGATGTTCATTGTATATTCATTAATAAAGAATCCTTAGAATTCGATTCAATAAAAGACTACAATGACGTATTAGATTACGTCAATCAACATACACTACTAAACAAAAAAAACGCATTATTTATAGATGAAATACAAGATATTAAAGAGTTTGAAAAGGCATTAAGGCATTTTGGATTAAATGAAAATTTTGATATTTATTGTACTGGAAGTAATGCAAATTTACTTTCGGGTGAATTAGCAACCTTTTTAAGTGGAAGATATATCGAATTCAATGTATATAGTCTTTCCTATTTAGAATTTTTACAATTTCATGAATTAGAAAATACAAATACTTCTTTAAAATCCTTTTTAACTTATGGAGGTTTACCCTTTTTAAAAAACTTAGTAAAAGATGATGAAGTCTACATGGAATATTTAAAGAACATTTATTCTACTATCTTATATAAAGACATCATCTCACGATTTCAGATCAGAAATACTCAATTTTTAGAAAATTTAGTCCAATTTCTTTCAAACAATATTGGAAACGTGATTTCTGCTAATAAAATAAGTGATTATTTGAAATCTCAAAAATTAAAAATATCACCTCAGTTAGTGATTAATTATTTAAACTACCTCTCACAAGCATTTTTGATTTTTCAAGTTAAACGCAATGACATCATTGGAAAAAAAGTATTTGAAATCCATGAGAAATACTATTTTGAAGATTGGGGTATTGTAAATGCAATGATAGGATTTCAAAATATGGATATTGGAAAAATAATAGAAAACGCTGTTTACATTCACCTTAAATGTCATGGATATAAAGTGAATGTAGGTGTACTTGGAGATAAAGAAATTGATTTCATTGCAGAAAAAAACGGCGAAAAAATATACCTGCAAGTTTGTTATTTGCTACCCGATGAAAAAGTGAAACAAAGAGAATATGGAAACTTACAACTAATTAATGACAATTATCCAAAATATGTTATTTCTCTCGATGAATTTGCTCCTTCCGATTGGAATGGAATTAAACATATCCAACTAAAAGATTTTCTAAGTGGAAGTTGGGTTTGAAATAATTTTGAATGTATTTCATCACTAGACAGGATAAAGGAAACAAAAAAAGCCTTACATTTCTGCAAGGCTTAGATTCCATCAATAAACATTTGATGGTCATCCGCAATGAATAATTTGATTTTTTTTGACATGAATAAAATATGTACTAAAGATAGTTTTAGCTAACCTTAGAAATAATTTCATTTTAAAGATTTTTTTTGAAAATAGTTTATTTCTGCCAAGTCAAATCCAATCTTCCTTTTTCAGTAAAGTAATACGATTTTCTTTTGCGGCAATATTTTATAGGTGCTTGAAAATCAGTTTTTAATACTGATATGTATTTATACACCATTCGTTCAGATATATTTAGTTGAATTGCAAACTCAGCAGGTGAATTTGTTTTTTCTTCATTGATAACATTAATGATTTTTTGTAGTAATTCAATGTTCATGTTTAGATTGCGATGTTGACTAATTTAAATTGAGTAAATTATATTTCTTTGATCCATGTCCATATTAGTTTACCTTCTTCATAAAAGACAAATGTTTGTTTCTCACGATTGTAATTAATAGGTGCATTTAATTGTGTTTTTAAAAGTTTTACATAATGAAAAATCATTCTTTCTGACACGCCCACTTTTTCAGCTGCTGCTTTTGCGCTACCTGTTCTTTCTTTTTCAACTAAATGAATAAAATATTTTATTTTTTCAATGTTCATAAAAAGCTTTTACAAAATAGTCGTTTTAAAGTCTAATTTGTCCCTAAAAAAATAAATCAAACTATTTTATTAGGATTAATAAAATACTAATAGTTTGCAAATTAACGACCCCTTTATGAAATGATAGTTCAGTGAGAAATTTTTTTAATTTTTTCAAAAAACGAACTAAAAGTTAACGTTATATAAAGTACTTTTAACATCGAAATGAAAATTAATTGGGAAGAATTTTTAGAAGGGGATAATTTAGTATTAGCTAAATTATATGACGAAGTTTTTTTGTCATTGTTATTTGTTTCCATAAGGTATACACGTGATTTTGAATTGTCGAGGGATATCATTTCAGACCTATTTTTAACTTTGATAGAAACACCAAAATCAGATAGAATAAAAAAATGGAAAGAGGTAAGAGATATCAAATCCTTTTTAACAATATTAATTAGAAATAAATCTATCGATGCTGTCAGAACGAAGATAAATCGTCAGCAAATACGTGAAAAAATTGCATCTAAGAATACACAATATTGTGAACAAGAATATTTTCATCAAGATCATTTTGAAAAAAGCATTGCTTTATTGAATGAAAAAGAAAGAGAATTATTTTTAATGCATTTTAATGGTTTTACAAATAGTGAAATAGGAAATAAAATGTCCTATTCAGAAAAAACAGTTCGTAACAAATTGAGTTTATGCCGAAAAAAAATGATTTATTTTTGGAAAAACTTACTACTTTTAATTTTATGGAAAATTCTGAATTAAATCAATTAATTGAATTATTGGACAATCCATCTGCATTAAAACAGAAAGTTGTTGAGCTGAAATCTACTTCAGATTTGGAAGATGAAATTATTGGATTTATTACTTTGTATGATTTATTTGAAGGAGATAGTTCTAAAATAAAAAAATACTTGGAGGAAATTAAAAAGCAGATTATTAGTCCTATCAAAATAAAATCAACTTCATTTTCTTATCTCAAATATGCCGCAATCTTTATTCTTATATTAGGTATAAGTTTGTTTTATTTTCAAAAGAAAGGAACTGCGAAATTAGCTTTGAAAAATGAATTCAATGAGCCTGGAATAGCGAATTATATGTCAACACAAACTACTTCTCTTTGGGAAGAAATAATGTATGACTACAAAATGCATAAATTCGTTTCTGCTTATACTAAAATTGAAAGAGAATTAAAAAATTCACCTACGAATGATACATTAATTTATTTTTCTGGAATTGTAAATTACGAGTTAAAAAAAGAAAAGATTGCAACAACTAAACTAACCAAAATTGCATTATCTAATTCAATTTTTAAGGATCGAGCTAGTTATTATTTAGGTAGAATTGCTTTTGAAAATGGTAATCGTAAACAAGCTAAGAAAATTTTTAAATCCTTACTTAAATCAAATGATTTAGATATTAAAAATGCTTCATTTGAAAATTTAAGTGAATTAAAATCAAAAGAATAAAACTTAACAATACTCCAATTAGATATTTTAATTTTTGTTTATCTCCTTGATTATTTTCAAGTAAAGGGTATCGATAATTTGAAATCAAACGGTAAGGTGTCCAAAATTTAGGATGACATAAACTACCTTTATTATTCTTTAAATATGAAAGTTGAGCATGATACAATGCGTCTTCAGTTGTTTGACCTTTTGCTATGTTATTGTAAAATGCATAAAATATTTTAGCAGAACATTCATCATCTGTTTTCAAACGGCTTACAATTATATTTTTAGCGCCTTTATTTAATAAGTATAGATACATACCACGATCAAATTCTCTAGAACTTATATTTGAATTAAATCCTGAGTAACAATTGTTTAAAACAATAAGCGAATTTTCAACTTGGTTTATATAATTAATTGAGGAAATACAGGTGTCTTTTTCTTTAATTTCGCAAGGCAATTGAAAATTGACAGAACCAAGTTCTAAATTAATTTTTAAGTCACCATGTCCGTATAAATGAAGAATTCCCTTTTTATTTAAAAACTGTGTAAGATTCCCATTGAATATTTTTGATTCACTTTTGATAGGTGTAAATTTTTCATGACTTAAATGATCCATAAATGGTAATTTACTGTAGTTCTCCGTTTTTAATTTTAAAAAGGTCAATTCATTTTTAAGTTGTTTTTTTGGTTGAATAAAAAAATCATATGGGTCATAAATTGATGTAAATTGAATTGATTTTGCTACATAATTTAGTTTGTCATAATTAGAACCTAGTGTGTCTTTAATTAATCCATTATAATTTGTATAATCAAAGTAGAGTGTATAAATTTTATTGATTTTTTTATTGACTTTAAGAATAGGCTCAACTTTATCTTGGTATTCTTGATATGCGTATTTTTTATACTGATGAAATGAAAGCGTATCAAAATCAATTGTATTATAATTTAAATCATTTTTACTTTTAACAATTTCAATTTTGTTAGGTTGAATAACTATTTTATAAGAATCATTCGAACTTTTTCTCGTACATGGAACAACGATACATTCATTTGTTTTTAGTTTTTTTTGAATTAATTCAAGTTCTATTTTTGGAGCAGATTTTAAATAATAATGATTAAAATGAATTGATTTGTTAATCAAATTTTTTAATCTTAAATCCTTTATTTTTGATAATTCAATGTTTGCATTGTTGAATCGATGATTATTTGAATAGTTTTCGTCTTTTAAATAATGAAAGTGTAAAATTTGCGTTAACAAATGTTCTGTCGCGTTTTTCAAATCTTTTTTTTGTTTCTTGACAAAAAACCGTCTTAAGTAAAGTTTAAAAAGATAGTGGTTTGGTGACGAACTATAAGTATCATAATTGTACTCTTTTGATTGAGCAAATAATGCCCACCAACTTTGGTACAATTTTTTTAAAATAGTAATGTCCTTTTGAGTTTGCTGTTCATCATAAGGTAACGTTTCTTCATTGGTCGTTTTGTAGGAATATAAAGTCATTAAAGACTTTGAGTTTGGACAATTTTCAAAATTCCCGAAAGTGGTTTGATAGTTTTTAATTGTTTTGTTAAACAGTTGTTTTGCTTTCACTTTCTCACCGATACACATGTAGTTCAGGCCTTTTAACGCCGTAGTTGAAATACGATCGTTCCAATTGTTTTTATTGATGACATTTTCCAAAGTATAATTAAAAGCGTTTAAAGCCATTTGATAGGAATACCATTGAGAAATACCCATCTTTTTTTGTGCATCTTTGAAAACATAATTATAACCTGATACATGATCTAAATATCTTGTACCCACACCTCTATATAATAGAACTCTATCTGAACTAAATTGAAATGGGAATTTTTTTTCATACACTTTTGCTGAGTCAAACCATTGGTTCATCACTATTCGTGCTATTGGCATTTGATGCTCTATTTTATACTTAATAGCTGGATCTATCTTTCTATATAAAAATGTTATTGCATAAATTTGATAAACAAAAGGGACGCTTATTTTTGAATAATCTTTTCGATTTCGCTGAATGATTTCCATGGCGCGATTTGAGTAATACAATGCACTATCACCCCAAGTTAGAAAATGAAAAAAGTAAGCTTTTTCGGAAAAATACATTCCTTTATAAATTTCTCCATCTTTCTTTTTTAATTCGTAAGCTTTTCGGTTGAACTTTTCATAATTCACAATGTCATTTTCATACAAATGAATTTTAGCCAGATCTCTATAAACCCTATATTTTGTCTCTTTTGGGATGTTTTTTGCCTTCAGGTAATCCTCCAAAAGTATGTAGGCGATATTGGTCGACCCATTTTCGATTAATTCTTCCGCCAGGATTACTTTTTCATCTAATTTATTCGTTTTAGAATCATTCACTTGTGCGAACACATTTCCATGAAGTAAGAATAAAAAACAGATTATTTTTAAAAAGGTTTGCAATGATGTAAGTGTTGTGAAAAGTATTTAATAAAAATGCAGCTTTAAAAATAAAATTAAAAATTCTTTTTTAAATATGTCTGTATTTTCTAGTAATCTCTAAAAATCAATTAGAGTTGAATTGCTTATATCTACAATACCAGCGTATTCATTTTGAAAATAATCTTTGGAAATTAGTTCTAATAGTATTTCGCTTGTTTCCAAAGGACTGTTACCATTTGGATTACCCATTTCAGTGTTTAAAATACCAGGATGAATAATGTTTACCGTGAAATTTTGATTTTCTTTTCGTAAAATTTGTGCAAACATTGAAATGGAAGTTTTTGAAAGACAGTATGCATAGCCAGGTAAAGCTTCAAATTGATTTGAAGAAATGTATTTTTGAGAAGAAAATCTACTTCCTACTAATATCAATTGTTTTAAATGCTTCAATTTCTCCAATTTGAATAATTCGTGAACTAATTGAATTGGTTGTAATAAGTTGACGTGCATTACCTTTTCTAGTTCAAGTGGGTCGATTTCTTGAATATTTCCACCAGAATCTCCAATAGCGGCATTTAAAATCAATACTTCTATTGAAGGTGGAATTTCTACCAAATTTGAATATGAAAAAATGTTCTTTGAAGGGCTATATTGACTATGAGAAATTCCAAAAACAGTAAATCTCTCATCGTCTGAATTGAGGATAGCGGCACCTAAACCAGAAGAAATACCTGTAACAGCTATTTTCATGCTTAATTATTTTTATTTGAATCAAGTATAGTTAATAAATTCTCTACACTCTCAAGACTTCCTTCTATCCAATTCGGATTTGAAGAAAAATGTTCTCCGATTGCATAGAAATGTTCCCCAAGTTGCACGGTTTTTTTAAGCTCATAAATTTTATGAAAAAAACCTTTATTATAGACCCAATAACAGCCGTTAAATCTTGCATCATTATAATCTTGAATGTAAATCTCTTGTATGTCTTTTTGTCCAAAATAGGAATTCAGACGATCACAAATCTCTGAGTGTCCCCATTCCTTTTTCAATGAAAGTAAATACCATTCAAATACATTCGCACTGTGCTTGATGATTCTAAATGGCTCATCTGTAAGAATATAATCTTTAAATTTATTCGACAAATCACCTTCTTTTAAAGTGAAATAACCTTTTATACATTTTCCATAACCCCCAAAAGTCAAATATCTTTTAAGTTCACTTTGAATTTCATCGGGTAGCATTACTTTTTCTAAGCTTGATAAACTGCTTGTAACCACAATATTTTTAGCTGTATATAATTCAGTACTAGTATGTACTTTAAAACCTAAATCACAATTCTCAATTTTTAAAACTTTCTGATTAAAAAGAATTTCTAATTGATTTTTTTCAACTAGCCCATTTACAATTCCAATCATTCCATTTTTTAAACGATAAACTTTATCTTCAGTATCAGTCATATTCGACAAATAACAAAAAGCTGCTTCGTACAAGGTAGTTTGTTCTAACATTAAATCAATGTCACCTAAAAAATATAATTTCGTTGGTTCAAAAGCTATTCCTTTATCAGCTAACCAATTTTTGAATAAAATAGCATCCCATTCTGCTGGTTGTAAACGTTCAAAATCAGCCAAATTTAGAACTCCTTCTTTAATTAAGAACTTACTTAACTCTTCTAAAGGGTCAACTTCTTCCAATTGTTTAACTAAGTCATCTATATCCGAATAAAAAGTATCATTCCAAAAAATAGAAGCTGAATCGTTTATATGTTCAGTTAGTTCTAAATTCAATGTTTTAACTAATCCTAAAGTACGTTTGTGTGCACTCAATAACCTAGCAGCACCTAATTCAATAGGAAACGATGAAATTTGTTTGGTCTGAATTCTTCCTCCAGGGTTTTCGTCACTTTCCAAAAGTATAAATGATATATTTCTTTTTTTAAGCTCCGCCGCCAAAGTAATTCCACTTATACCTGCTCCTATTATTAAAAAAGTTGTTGTTTTCAAATCCCACTTGATTATTAAACTTTAAAAGTATAAGTTTGCTTTGACATTTTTATGAAAATATTTACTTATTATTATCCAGGGTATTATAATGACAGTTATAGGTCATCTGGAACAGAATGGAACAGTGTTAAATCTTGTTTAGCAAGATCAAAACAACATTATCAACCTAGAGTTCCAATCGATGGTTATTATGATCAGTCTCTTTTTGACGAAGCTAAAAAACAAATCT
Organism: Actinomyces viscosus; assembly: GCA_943326975.2. Taxonomy (GTDB): domain Bacteria; phylum Bacteroidota; class Bacteroidia; order Flavobacteriales_D; family Crocinitomicaceae; genus CAIUKX01. Next base: position 8,216 of record CALPVI020000001.1, read on the forward strand.
TAACGGCAATTAAATATGGTATAGATGGTTTTATGGTTTGCTGTTATTGGGATTTTGAAACACATCAACCAATTATGGATGAGCCATTAAAACAGCTACTGAAGGCTTCTGAGGGTTTAGACTTTAAGATAAACTTAATGTGGGTGTTACGATTACCTCATAAAGAATTACCTATCACTTATGGTAATTTTGGAAAATATTCTAATCATCCTTGGTTCATTAAGCGAATCCAATCATACAGATACGATCAACTATTTCTTGATTATATTCAGTCCATTTCAAAACATCCAAACTACCGAAAAGATTCTTTAGGAAAACCTATTCTTCAAATATATTCTGTATCTGAAATTGTTGAATCTTCAGAAGAGGCAATGCTTGAAGTTAGCAGGGACTTAAAAGGGTTTCACTTACAAGGAATTTGTGGAAGAAATGATGAATGGATTTCAAATTCTCAAGAAATAGGACTTGATAGTATTTCAAGTTATGTAACACTAGTAGACTTTAACACCAAAAAAAACTTGCTTACACACAAGGAATGTGTTGCAGATCAAAAAAATGTTTGGAGTCATATTCTTGAGCAAGCAAATGTTCCATTTTATCCGAGTATTTCAAGTGGATGGGACGCTTCAGCACGCGGGTCATATTTAAAGGGATTCAAAGTAAATAAATTTCCATGGGCTCCAATTGTAAAAGATGCCAATCCAAAAGATTTTTTCACTAATTTAGAACTAGTTAATGCGTATTTTTCACCCCTTAATCTAGAAATACATATTGCTAGTTGGAATGAATGGAGTGAAGGGCATTATATAGAAGCGGATGAAAAATTTGGCTATTCTTTTTTAGAAACAGTTAAAGAGTTTAAATCACAGAATAAAAAAACGTTATAATAAAGTTTGTAAATTAAGAATTAATGAAACTACCAATTGATCAATTTAAAAAAGAAGGATACTTTCACGGAAAATCATATTTCAATAGCAACCTTATCGAACAATTACACAGCGAATTTAAGCTAGAATTTGAAAATAAAATCAAGCGTTTTAATGATCGTTTTAAAGGTAATCAAACTAATTACGGCGCAAATCATGATATCAATCGTTGGAACATGTTGCTTCCAAGTGAATCACTTCTTTTAAGTTCTGGATTTTACGCTGAAAGTGCTATAATGGAAATTTTAAATGATGTGTTTAACAAGGATTTTTCATTGGTATTTTTCTCTTCAGATATAGCTGCTCCAGGTTCTAAATTTCAACAAATTCACCAAGATGGCAATGATTTTGCAGTTGCGTTAAATATTCCATTAATTGATTCAGATGAAGTAAATGGCGCTACACAAGTTTATCCAAAAACTCATTTAATCAATGATAAAGCCCCGTTTACAAATGATTCTAATATTTTTTCAGATGCTGAAATACTCGAAAGGGCTTCTAAACTTTCACCAACTTACTTGAATGTTTCAATCGGTGATTTTACACTAAGAGATCTTCGATTAATTCATAGAGGCACACCGAATAAAAGCACCACAATTCGTCCTTATCTTTCAGCAATATATTTACCTGTTGAAAAGAATGAAGCACCTACTTTTGAAACTATAGAAAGAGGCTTAGAAGTGTTTAATCAATTCAAAATGGAAGCTTTTCCAACAGGAAGAGCTGATTTAATAGATTACGCAAATACATTTGGTAGACTTGTAATGGGAATGTCAAATTCAGATCGAATACAAAGACCTATTTCTAAAAAAATAAGCGATCAATTATCTAAGGATGCACTTTATTGTTTCAGATTTGCAAAATTTGAGGACTCTTCATTGAATGATAAAATTGTTAGAACCAAAGAAAGTAGTCAAGCGCTAGAAAATGAAATTTCTAATGCATTAAATGAATTTGAAGCGTTAAAAAATTCAGTTAAAGAGTCTGTTTGATGATATAATGACAAAGTTATTACGAACGTAAGGTGATAAGTTGAAAATCCAAACCTTTTAAAAATAAAAAAACCTGTAAATCAAATATTTACAGGTTTTTTTCACCGTGGTCCCACCTGGGCTCGAACCAGGGACCACCTGATTATGAGTCAGGTGCTCTAACCAACTGAGCTATAGGACCGGCACTGTTTTCACAGCTATTGGGATGCAAAGATAACAAAGAAAGTTAAATCTGCAAATGGTAACTATAAATTTCTTCTAAGTACTATTTATAATGTTTTAATCATAATTAAAACATGTATCCAATCATGAAATTAATATCAAAGTTTGGATTCTTGACTCTACTATTTATTAATAATTGACCAAATGAAAAATCCCAACTGTAGCAGAAATGTTTGTGAATAAAACGTTTTCCACCAAATCTAACACCGTAATAAAGGTTGTATTGTTGGTTTGGGTAGTCCTCCAAATTGGTTGTGTCGTTTGTTTTTAAACTAGAATATATTAGTGTGGGACCGATGAATGCAGATTTAATGTAAGGAATGTAAATTGATTTTTTTAAATCTAAACCATATCCTTTATAATTAAAAGATTGCAGATTTTCAGTTTGATTTACATCTCCTTTCTTTTTTAAAGAATACATACCTCTTAAAGATAATCCCCAGAATGGTAATTTTCTTTCAATCGAAAATGTGAAAGGTGCTTTATCATACTGAACATTAATGCCTGTGTATATTGACCATTTATATGAATTTCTTTTTTCCTGTAATTCTTTGTAATGCTGAATATCAATTGATTGATTATAAAAAGTATTATTATGTAGTACTAATTCATTTGTATATCCTTTACCTGCTTGCATCCATAAAGAACCAATTTCGTAGGTCCCACTAATTAATGATTTTTTAAAAATTTTGATTTCACACTTATATTGAGTTGTAATATTTTCTATTAGTGCAACTTTTTTTCGTTGACTATTTACTTTATATTCATAAACATAACCATTTGGTTGTTTGATCATGACTAAATAATTGGTTTGATCTGTAGAATAAATTTTTAACGCACCAACATTATTTATAGCAACATCACTAGCATATTGTTTATAAATTCTTAATCCACAAGGATTATCTGCAGCCACATACTTATAAGCATAATTATTTGCGGATTGAATAGTAGTATTACTTTCTTTGGCAAATGAATAACCTTCTAAAAAAGAACATTGTCTTTCACCAGGTGTTCCATGGTGGTTCGGTAACCAAAAATATTTGTCGCCCAATTCAAAAAACTCAGCTATCAAGATATTAATTTGTTCATTTGTATAATTATAGTTTTTTCCAATATAATATCCTGCTAAGAAATCACTATGAAGTTCCGGTCTTTTACCATTCTCTTCCCATCTAATTTCATTTTGAACTACGTGCCCAAACTCGTGAGCTAGCACTGCTTTTATAATTTCCAAACCTTGATTATGAGATGCAATAAGTTTATTAATTAACAAATTTGTACCTAAAACAACTGTATGTGAATGATTACGATGATCTCTAATATAAAATGCATTCTCAGAAGTCTGACCATTGAAGAAGCTAAAGTCAACTTTCACTTGAAAAAAGTTTTCTAATTTATTAATCTCAGAATAAACTATGCTATCTAAAGATTTTATACCCGAACTTTCTACAAGAAATGTTCCGTTAGGAATTGACTCTCCAGCTTTGTAGTAGCATTGACCAAAAGATAAGTAAGTGAAAAAAAGTATTGAAAATGTAATAGTAAAAAGTAATTTCATTTGAAATAATTTAAAGAAAATGATTAAAAAAATTACTTTAATTACAAGATTTAGTGGAAGCGTTATTAACGTTCAACTATGAATACATATAAGGCTAGTATCAATTTTTTTTAAAATTAACATTTTTAATTGAAATATAACATTTGTTCAATGAAGTTGTAAAATATTTTCAAAAAACAAAACGTTCAATTGCAATGAACAAAGAAACGGCAATCAGTAAGTAACTAAATACTTTTCGAAGAATTTTGCCAGTGAAAAACGCTTGAAGATATGTTCCGACATACACACCCATCACTGTTAAAATTGTTAAATACCCCAACAACATAAAATCGAATGAATCATTGGTTATTTGTTTATTTAAAACATCCCCAATCAAAGCTCCAAAAGATTGAATGGTAATAATGAGCATTGAAGTCCCAATCGCTTTTCGCATAGAAAGTCCCATTTTTGTTAAAGCTGGCACAATAATAAAGCCACCACCTGCTCCAATGATTCCTGCTAATAAACCCGTAAGAGAACCATAAATCACTATTCTACTTGTACTATTAGAGTATTCTTCGGGTATTTCTTTTTTGAAGATCATTCTAATTGCTGTAATCATCATTACGAAAATCAGCAAAATAGACATGAGCATATCTTTTGAAGTATTGACTCCTAAAAGCTCAAATTTTTCTGGAATTAAAGGCATAACCCAAAGTCGCATGACAAAAGCAACTATTGTGCTTGGAATAACAAATATAATCCCTTCTTTAAGTTCGAAATCTTTTGTTTTGATGCGTTTTAAAACACCTATCAAAGAGGCCATTGCTACAATAAATAAAGAATAGGTAGTAGCTTGTGTCATCGATACACCAAAAAAATAATGCACCACAGGTAGCGTAAGTACAGAACCGCCCCCACCAACTAAGCCTAGAATAATGCCGATTAAGATTGTAACTATGAACCCAATTATATGCATGGCTTCAAAATTAGAAGAATAAATAATTTCTTCATGCAACTTTAGTTACAGACTTCATGCGCAGTGAAGCCATTCCTAAGGTTCCTAAAATAATTGTTGCAAATATTAAATGACTCGTTTGAACTAGTCCAGGCATATTTGCATAAGCAAGCAAAACGCCAGAAATTAATTCTAAAATCAATAAAATATAGGTAGTTCTGATAATCCAAAATTTATTTTCTTTTTCATTTTTCCAAGCAATAAATGTCAAAATAATCAAAACCAACCATGAAAAACTTCGGTGTATAAAAAACGGAAATCCTAACTTTTCTACCCAAGCATCTCGACTGTATCCTAATTTTGTTAATTCATCAATGCTCTCTCTCACTTGTGTACCCAGAAACATTTGAATAAACGTAATGACGAAGCATAAAACAACTAAGCCTTTTAAAAGTTTGCTTATTTCAATTCTTGAACTTTGTTTAGGGCTAACTTTATGAAGAATTAATAATTGTAAACCGATTATCAATAAGGCAAAAAATAAATGGACAGTTATCGTCCAAGGCACAAGGTTAGTTGCCACGACAATCGATCCAAACCAAGCTTCAAAACCAATGAAAATCAAATTGGCAAAAGCAAGCAGTACAAGTTTTCTCTTTCTATATTTTAAGAGTGTCCAAATCAATACGATTAATACGGAATTTCCGGCTAAAAATCCAACCAACCTATTTGCGTATTCAGTCCATGTTTTTCTAGCATTAAAACTTTGTTCGATTAAAATGGATTTATCTTCTTTTATTTTATCAGCAATATCGGCCATGCCAATTGAACGAAGTAATTTTGAGAATTTTTCAATTTTCTTCCCTCTCTTTTCAGCGTAAATCTCTTTGTAATTAGTAGGCAGTTGATTTTTTTGGGTAGGCGGCACCCATTTCCCAAAACATTTCGGCCAATCTGGACAACCCATTCCACTTCCTGTTATACGAACAAAACTTCCAGCAACCACTACTAAAAAAATGAGCACCAGTGTTACCCAATTAAAACGAACAAAAGAAGTTGAATAGTTTGACATACACTTTGTTTTAGAATGAATGAATCAACGTTTCTCCAAAAGAATTACTTTTAGACTTTCACAAAGTTAACTTTTATATGAAACGTTAATCGAAATTCATTCATATTTTGTTAATTTCATTGCAACAAAAAGCCATACAATGAAAAGTAAGAAATGTACAATTTTGGGATTAGGTTGGTTGGGTTTACCAGTAGCAAATCATTTGATCGAAAAGGGATTTAAAGTAAATGGTACGACTACATCTATTGAAAAAAGTGAACGAATCAATTCAACAACAAAAATAGAAGCATTTGTATGGAATTTAGAACATTCTCCATCTGAAGATTTAATAGCTAAAACAAGTAAAAGCAATGTAGTGATTGTAGCTATCCCTGCTTCTAAAGTATTTAAGAATTTAGATAATTTAATTCTGTTTTTAAGTGCCTTACCTCAAAAAATAGAGCTTGTTTTTTGTAGTTCTACTGGAGTATATCCAGATGATTTAGTTACTTCATCAGAAACGTATCAATTTACAGAAAAAGATTTTTCGAATTCGAATGTTCAAATGGAAGTAAGATTGCAAAAAGAGCTACAACAACGCTTAACTATTTTGCGTTTAGCAGGATTAATTGGAGCAAATAGACATCCTGTTACAATGTTGAGTGGGAGAGAAAATATTCCGGATGGCGATGCTCCCGTGAATTTAGTTCAATTAAAAGATGTTGTTTTATTCATAGATGCTTTGTTCGAAAAGAAATTTTTCGGTGAAATCGTAAATGTATGTTATCCAATCCACCCAACACGTTCAGAGTATTATACATCCTGTGCTGAACATTTAGGGATACCTGTTCCTCATTTTCTTGAAGGAACAACCAAACTAAAAATAGTTTCATCTGAAAAATCGATTGTAGAATTAGGTTTTCATTATTTACATACAATAACATTGCATCCAATTAATTCAGCTTTAAATTAGTATTTCAAAGATGAAATCGGTTTCGAAAACTGAATTCTGAAAACAAAAGATTTAATTCAATAGTATTTTAAACTACTTGCGTCTAATATCTATGAATCAAGTATAATATTAAATTAATTTTATTATTTTCGTGGTCTAAATTTTAAAAAATAGATAATGTCATATTTATTTACATCAGAATCAGTTTCTGAAGGACATCCAGACAAAGTAGCTGATCAAATATCAGATGCATTAATTGACAATTTCATGGCATTTGATCCAACATCAAAAGTAGCTTGTGAAACGTTAGTTACTACTGGACAAGTAGTTTTGGCTGGAGAAGTAAAAACGAAAACATATTTAGATGTTCAAAGTATTGCTCGTGAAGTAATCAGAAAAATTGGATATACTAAATCTGAATATATGTTTGAAGCGAATTCTTGTGGAATTCTTTCAGCAATTCATGATCAATCAGATGATATCAATCAAGGTGTTGATAGAATTGTAGCAAATGATGATTTTGAAGCAAAAGCAAACGCTCAAGGAGCAGGTGACCAAGGAATGATGTTTGGTTATGCAACGAAAGAGACTGAAAACTATATGCCATTAGCATTAGATTTAGCACATAAAATTTTACAAGAGTTATCTTACATCAGAAACAATGAGCCAAATTTAATTGGTTATTTACGTCCAGATGCAAAATCGCAGGTTACAATTGAGTATTCTGATGATAATGTTCCTCAACGTATTGATAGCATTGTTGTTTCAACTCAGCACGATGATTTCGCTTCTGAAACAGCCATGTTAGAGAAAATCAAACATGATATCATTTCGATTGTTATTCCTCGTGTTAAAGCAAAATTAAGACCAGAATTACAAGTATTATTCACAGATCAAATTCAATACCATATCAACCCAACTGGAAAATTCGTAATTGGAGGACCACATGGTGATACAGGTTTAACGGGAAGAAAAATTATCGTTGATACTTATGGTGGTAAAGGAGCACATGGTGGTGGAGCTTTCTCAGGAAAAGATCCTTCTAAAGTTGACCGTTCTGCTGCTTATGCTACTCGTCATATTGCTAAAAACTTAGTAGCTGCAGGTCTTGCAGATGAAGTTTTAGTTCAAGTTTCTTATGCAATTGGTGTTGCTAAACCTTGTGGTTTATACATCAACACTTATGGTACTGCGAAAGTTGATAAAACGGATGGTGAAATCGCAAAAATTGTTGAAGGTATTTTCGATTTACGTCCTTATGCAATTGAACAACGTTTGAAATTAAGAAATCCTATTTATAGTGAAACTGCTGCTTATGGTCATATGGGTCGTAAAAATGAAGTAGTTACGAAAACTTTTAAATCACCAGATGGAACAATCGTTTCGAAAGAAGTAGAGTTATTTACTTGGGAGAAATTAGACTTCGTAGATAAAGTTAAAGCAGGATTTGGTTTATAAAAACGAAATTTAGAATATAAAAAAAACCGAGATGAAAATCTCGGTTTTTTTGTTTTAGATTAATTCTTATTGTCTTTTTAAATGCATATCGTAAATCATACCATCAGATAATCCTATTTTGGGCACGATCATATTATTACAATTTAATTCTTGCATTATATAAAGATAAATATCCATTGCAGGAACAATTACATCAGCTCTATCTGGTTTCAATTGATATCTCTCGACGCGTTGTTCGAGATTCAAAACGCTTATTTCGTTTCTTAATTCAGCAATTTTCTTTACTGAAATAGTTTCCATATGTTGAGCACCAAGCATTTTATGCACTTTATTGATGTTACCACCTGTTGCAAAAATTTGATGTACGGATTGTAAATCTACATGCTCTGCTAACCAATCATGAATTTCTTTCCAAATAGAATCTTTTACTTTTCCTTTTAATAAACGAATCGTGCCTATTTGAAAAGATTTTGATGCAATACGTTCGCCATTCTCAAAAACACTCACTTCTGTACTTCCACCTCCAACGTCAATAACAATAAAAGGCATCGTTTTATCAAAATCCATTAAGAAGAAGGTGCCAAATATTAAATCAGCTTCTTCGTTACCTGATATAATTTCAATATTAACTCCCGTTTCTTTTTCAATAAGTTCTTGAATTTCTTCCCTATTTTTTGCTTCTCGCATTGCAGAAGTAGCGCAGGCTCGTAATTCTTTTACTTCAAAAATTTCTGAAATCAATCGAAATGCTTTCATTGTTTTTGAAAAATGAGAAGCTTTTTTAGAAGATATTTTTCCGTCTTCAAAAACTTCTTCCCCTAAACGAAGTGGTATACGTGTGTATGATATTTTTTTAACAAAAGAGTGGCCATTTTCAGTTGTGACTTCTCCTACAAGTAATCTTGCTGCATTAGTACCAATATCTATCGCTCCATATCTCATGACTTAAAAGTATCTATTTTAAGTTGAACAAATCGAAATAAATTTATTTTTTTCTAAAGAAAATTCGAATAGGAACCCCTTTAAAGTCATAAATTTCACGCATCCTGTTCTCTAAGAAACGTTTATAACTATCTGGAATATATTGCGGTAAATTACAGAAAAATGCAAATGAAGGACTTGCAGTAGGTAACTGTTGAATATATTTAATTTTGATATATTTTCCTTTTAAAGAAGGAGGAGGAGTCATTTTAATAATATCTCCCATTACATCATTTAACTCAGAAGTAGTAATTTTACGTTTTTTATTTGCGTAAACTTCCATCGTTGTTTCCAACGCTTTGTGAATTCTTTGTTTTGTAATTGTAGAAGTAAAGATAATTGGAACGTCATTGAAAGGAGCTAATTGCTCACGAATATTATCTTCCCACTCTTTAGTAGTTAAGGTATCTTTTTCAATCAAATCCCATTTATTCACTAGAACGACAACACCTTTCGCATTTTTTTCTAAGATGTAGTAGATGTGTAAATCTTGTTTTTGAAGGCCTTCTGTAGCGTCAATCATAAAAACACAAACATCTGATTCTTCAATCGCTCTAACAGAACGTAAAACCGAATAATACTCTAAATCTTCAGTAACTTTTGCCTTTTTACGAATACCTGCTGTATCAACAATCATGAAGTCGAAACCAAAAGCATTGTAACGTGTGTTAATGGCGTCACGAGTTGTACCTGAGATATCTGTAACAATATTTCTTTCTTCTCCAGTAATCGCATTTACAAAAGAAGATTTTCCAACGTTTGGTTTTCCAACAATAGCTATTCTTGGTAAGTGATCCAATTCATTTACAGATTCATCTTCGATATCCATAAACTTTACGGCATCATCTAGCAATTCACCTGTACCACTTCCGTTTGTAGCAGATAAATCATATACATCTCCAATACCTAATTGATAAAATTCAGACGATAAACCAATCCTTCCGCTATTATCTACTTTATTCGCAACAATAAATACTTTCTTTTTAGATTTTCTTAGTAAACCTGCAACAACTTCATCAAAATCAACAATTCCTGTTGTAACATCTACTACAAAGAAAATAATATTCGCTTCTTCAATTGCGATTAATACTTGCTTACGAATTTCGGCCTCAAAAATATCATCTGTACCACTAGCGTAACCTCCAGTATCAATAACTGAAAATTGATATCCATTCCATTCACCTCTTCCGTATAATCGATCTCTTGTTACACCGCTAATTTCTTTTACGATGGCATTAGTTGATTCTGTTAATCTATTGAATAAAGTTGATTTTCCTACATTTGGTCTACCAACAATTGCTATTATATTTCCCATTTTATTTTTTCAAAAGCAAACTTATAAGATTCGCAACTAAATAATTTGCTAATCTTCAATTTGCCAATTTGTAATCTACTTTTTAATATCCGTATTTCTTTAATTTGCTATCAGAAGATCTCCAATCTTTGTCTACTTTAACAAATGTCTCTAAGAAAACTTTTTTATCTACAAAACGTTCTATTTCATGTCTTGCTTCTCTTCCAATTCTTTTTAACATTTCACCACCTTTTCCTATGATGATTCCTTTTTGTGAATCACGTTCTACGATGATTAATGCACGTATTTTAATTAGATCTTGTTCTTCTAAATACTCTTCAATTTCAATTTGACTTGAATATGGAACTTCTTTTTGACAATGAATAAAGATTTTTTCACGAATCATTTCCGAAATGAAAAAACGCATTGGTCTATCTGATAAATCATCTTTATCATAGTAAGGCGGACATTCAGGAATTGATTTTAGAATTCGCTCCCATAGTAAATCAATATTAAATCCATGAAGAGCTGACAATAGATAAACGTAAGAATTAGGCAATCTTTCTTGCCAATACGTGATACGTTCCATTATCTTTTCCTGTGATCCAAGATCTATTTTATTGATCAAAGTGACAACAGGAATTTTCAATTTTTGAATTTTCTCTAATGTCTCCTTATGATTCATTTCGTCTTCAAAAATATCCGTTATAAAAATCAATACATCTGCATCTTGAATAGAAGTGTTTACGTAACTCATCATGGCGTCATGCAATGCATATGCTGAATTAACTACACCAGGAGTGTCAGAAAAAACGACTTGGTAATCTTCTTCATTAACAATTCCTAAGATACGGTGTCTTGTTGTTTGTGCTTTAGGTGTAACAATAGACATTTTATGCCCCATTAATTGGTTCATCAATGTAGATTTACCAACGTTAGGGCTACCAACGATATTTACGAATCCTGCTTTGTGGGACATTTTGTGCTTTTTTGAATAGCAAAGGTACTAAAATTGTTCGACTTGTAAGTTTAAACTTCTATAGAAGAATCACATATTTTCTAGTACCATTCAATGGTTTTAAAAACCAAATAAAATCTACTAATTATCTATTCACCCAAAGTGAAGGATTTACACATTGAACAGACCCACCATTCACTACATGGATTTCAAAATGTGCGATAGATACAGAACTTCCTTGTGGTACGATTAACGAACCAATCACTTGTTTAGTAGATACTTTAGAACCAACTGTTACATAGGTATCCTGTAAATTTGAATATACAGTTCTGTAATTCCCATGTTTAATGATTACAACTTTTCCAGCACCCAGAATGTTTAGAATACTTGTAACTTCTCCCTCAAATACAGCTCTTACTTGAGCATTTTGTGATGTGCTAATATCGATTCCATTGTTATTTGTAAATACATTATCTATCGTAGGATGCGCATTTCTACCAAATCCTTCTGTAATACTTCCTTTTTCTACCGGCCAAGGTAATTTCCCTTTATTTGATTCAAAAGTTTTACTAAGTGATACAGCCTCTTTGGTGTTTTCTGTATAATTAACTTCTTTTTTATTTGTAACAACAGTTTCTTTTTTGTTTTCAGTTGTAGTGGATGAAGCAGTTGAATTTGTGTTTGTAATTTCTGCTTTTTTCTTTTCTCTTTCTGCTCTTTCTGCCTTTTCCGCCTTTTCTGCAGCCTTTCTTGCTTTTTTCTCTGCATTTGCAATTTCTTTTCGAATTGCAGCGTTAATCTTATCTTTTAAAACTTCTTTTTTGCGTTCGTCTTCTCTTAATTGCGCCATCAATTTCGCTTCCTCATTTTTGAATTTTTGATAGACAACTTGTTTGTTTACTTTATCTTTTTCGATTTCGTCTTTTTCAATTTTCTTTTGATTCAACATTTGAAGTTTGTACTCCTTTTCTTTTTCAATTGTCTGTATTTCACTATTTATCAAACCTTCGTATTGACGAATAATTAAAAATTGTTTTTGTTGAATTTCTCCTACTTTTTGAAGGTATTTGTTTCGTTTAATTGCTTGATAATAAGAGTTTGAAGAAAAAATATACATCATTTTTCCATACTTATTCCTATGCTTGTATGCATAAAGAAGTAACTTACGATATTGTTCTTTTAATCGAATTAATTTTTTTCTTAATGTAGCAATTTGTATACTTTTTTTAGAAAGTTTTAGTTCTGCTCCTCTAATTTGATTATCAAAATTTTTCAATAAATTTTCTCTGTATTCAATTTGATTTTCAATGATTTTTAGCTCATTCAGAGAGGCTTCTGTATTTGATTTCGTTTTGCTTAGTAATGATTTTGTATTAGATATTTTCTTTTCTAATTTATCTTGTTCTTTTTTAAGTTTTTCGCTTGAAGTTTGGGCGTGCAAGTTTAGATTGAAAATAAAAATTCCAATTATTATAAATATAAATCTCAAACTATTCACACTTGTCATAACTTTCAGGTATAACCATATTTAAAGGTTCAGGCAAATTTACCTCAATTTTATCGTACTTTAAATCCACTAGAATATTATTTCTCGGCGTTGAAATGTGAATAACTACTACTTTTGGAATTCTATATCCTTCTATTATTTCACTTTCAAGGTATTCAACATTAACCAATGTAGAATCTGAAGGACTTTCAATTTGCATGGAAGTTAAAATATTCAATTCACTATTAAGAAAATATTTAATGATCATATCATCTTTACTTTTCTTCTCAGCTCTTTTCATCTTATACTTTCGATGTGAAGAGATGATATAACTTTTGGAGTCATGAATTTGAAAGTAGCGTTGATTTTCATCATAATCAACAGGTAGGCCTAATATGATTTCTTCAATGTTTTTATAGTTAAAATCTACGCCAAAGGATTCTTTGAAATATCCTAAATCATGTTTTAGGTAGCATTTATCTTTTTTATTGGTAAGTATCAAAGAATCTTTTGTAATAATTGAATTTATGATTGGAATATTAGCATATGTTATAATTGCTTGAACCGCACTATCCAACGTCATTCTAATACTAGTCTTGAAGTTATTTGTACGATTTGTATCGCTATAATTCGTTTTGATTTTTGTATAAAAATGATGTGGTACAACTTTCGTTATGCTATCTAAAGCATGTTGTAATTCTTGTGTTTTTCTTCTTTCTAGCTTTTCAGTATTTTCTGTTAAATCCTTGTGCGTTGCACATGAAAACATTATTAAACCAGCAAGACAAAATAGATATTTAATATACTGGCTCATAATATTCTTTTTTATCAATTTTCATTCTTAAATTTTTGTTTGTAGAACCAAGTTCTTCCGCTCTTTTCCAGAATTCTATGGCTTTTGGGATATTTCCTTCTTTAAAATAGCCATCACCCATGTGTTCTACGATTATTTTATCTTTTGGATCTAATTCAAATGCTTTTTTAATTAATTCAAATGACTTTGTATAATTTCCTTTTTGAAACAAAATCCATCCGTAAGTATCGATGAAATGAGGTTGTCCGGGAGATTTTTCATTCACTTTTTTAATGAGTTCTTCTGCTTTTTCTAAATCGATTTTAGCATTAGCCAAACGGTAAGCAAAATTGTTCATATTTAAAGTGCTGTTTTTATCTAGTTCTAAGGATTTTTCATAACTTTTTTTTCCTTCGGTATATTTCTTCAATCCGAAGTATGCTTCTCCTATTTGGCCTTCAAATTCGGCTTTTAATACAGGATCATTTGAAATGAATTCTTTCCCCGTTTCAAGTGTCGAAATTGCTTCATCAAATTTATGAATTTGATTTGCTGCTATTCCGTTAAACAAGTATACAGATGAATTACTTGGAAAAAACTCCAAACATTTTTTACTATCTATAAATAAATTATCAAAATCAGTTTTTTGGTATTCCATCACCAATACTTGATTCCAAATGGGGAATTTAGATTGATCGTATTTTAAAGCATTTTTATAAGCTAAAAGTGCTTTTGGTTCATTTTCTATTTTTAAATAAAAATCTCCTTGAATCGAATAGGCTTTTGTATCTGTTGGATATTGAGCTACTAAAATGTCAATCAATTGAAAATCTCTTTCGGTTAATTTTGAATTTCGCTCATGAATATCAATTAACACTTTCATCTTTTGATCAATATCTACATCAATACAAGCAAAAGCTCTTAGTATTTCTGTGTAATATTCATCGATTTTGCCTTTTTGTTTATAGATGTCAGCTAAGCCAAGGTGAACTCTTCCATTTGTTGGATCTGCTTTTGCCATTGCTTCTAACATTCCAATTGCTTTATCGTCTTGTTTTGTACGAAAGAAATAATCAACTAAAACACCAATTAATTGAGGGTCTTCAGGGTGACTTTTTCTTGCTTTTTCAATCTCTAAAACACCTTTTTCAGGTTGTTTTTGTTGTACATACAGATTGAATTTTTGAATTGAAATATCAGGAACAACACCAATTTGTTCTTCTGTTTTGTCTAATGCATCGATAGCGTCTTGTGTTTTCCCTAATCTAACTAAGCTTTCTGCATACCCATACAACCAATCTACGTTTCTTGGTTCTTTTTTTACAAGTTTTTCAAATGATTTGACTGCTTCAGAATATTTCTTTTGTTCGAAATTCATGTAAGCAATTTCTTGGATATACCACGTATTTGAAGGGTCAATTTCTGCCGCTTTTTGTATTGCTTCAGCAGATTTTATAAGGTCATTTTTCTGTATATATAATTCTGATAATGCGTAAAAAACAGCATCATCGTTTTGTCTAACACCTAAACAATAGTTTAAAGCGTCAATTGCATCATCTATTTCACCTTTTTCTTTTAATCGAATTCCTTCATGGAATTTTTCAATATAAGGGAAATTAGCCTTTGTTAATTGTGGCTGGTCACTTTTACCCTTCGATTTAAGAATACCACAAGAAACCATCAAAAGTGATAGCAGAATACTAGACCAAAAATGATTTTTATACATTAAGCAATAATTGAATAATCACTTAAACTCAAATCGTGCGCCAAACCTTTGTATTTTGCATGTGATCCTAACATTGAATCTTTTAAGTTTGCATTAACAATGATTGCATTCGATTGTAAAATACTATTACTAATAATTGAATTTGTTACCAACGAACCATGCCCTAAAGATACATGTGGACCAACGATTGAATTCTCAAGAATAACATCTTTTCCAATATAGCATGGCGGAATAATAATAGAATTGATCAATTTTGAAGATGGGTGAACCATTTCTAAATTTTTCTCAGCATCAAATTCTAAAACACGTTGGTTTGTGTGAACAGTTACTTCTTTGTTTCCGCAATCAAGCCATTCAATTACTTCTCCTGGTTTGAATTTTTTACCGCTTTCAGTTAATCTTCTCAACGCATCAGGTAATTGGTATTCGCCACTTTTGATGATAGAATTGTCAATTAAATATTGACACTCATTTCTTAAAGCATTTCCATCTTTAAAGTAATAAATACCAATCATTGCTAAGTCAGAAACAAATACAGATGGTTTCTCAACGAAATCAATAATATTTCCTTCACCATCCATTTTGATGACACCAAAAGCACTTGGGTCTTCGATTTGTTTCACCCAAAGAATTCCGTCAGCATTTGGATCGATTTTAAAATCAGCTTTAAAAAGAGTATCAGCAAATGCAACTACGACAGGTCCTTCTAGCATTTCTGCTGCACACATGACTGCATGCGCTGTGCCTAATGGTTTGTCTTGGTAAAAGATTTTACCTTTAGCGCCTAATTTCTCTGCTACTTTAATTAATTCTGCTTCAATTTCAGGACCAAAATCACCGATTACGAAACCAATTTCATCTATTTTTTCACTACAAACAGCAGCAATATCTTCTACTAAACGATGTACAATTGGTTTTCCACCAACTGGAACTAATGGTTTTGGAACTGTTAATGTATGAGGGCGTAATCTACTTCCTCTTCCTGCCATTGGTACGATAATTTTCATACAATATTTTTTAAACGATGACGCGTTGTTAATGCTTTATTTTACTCCAGTACTCCCGAAACCTCCTTCGCCTCGTTCAGTTTCTGATAATGAATTTACTTCTAACCACTCAGCTTGCTCTACTTTTGCAAACACAATTTGAGCGATTCTTTCACCATTTTCAATCGTAAATTCTTGATTAGATAAATTGATTAATATTACCCCAACTTCTCCTCTGTAATCGGCATCAATTGTTCCAGGTGAGTTCAATACGGTAATACCATTTTTTAATGCAAGACCACTTCTTGGTCTAACTTGCGCTTCATATCCTTCAGGAATCTCAAGAAACAAACCCGTTTTCACTAAAATTCTTTCCAAAGGTTTAAGTACAATAGCCGTTGTTAAATTTGCACGAACATCAATTCCAGCTGAAGCAGGAGTTTCGTATTTAGGCAAATCATTTTGCGATGTATTTATTATTTTAACTTGCATTATTTTTTTATCTATAACTGCCAAAGATAATAAAAATAATATTGGGAAATTAGATGCTAAAAACCTACTTATAA
>CALPVI020000002.1 GCA_943326975.2 Actinomyces viscosus
CGTTCACGTTTCACATTATCCGGTACATCATCTTCAAAATTAAAAGCATGTGTATTATCTTCATGAGAATAAGTAAAGATTCCTAATCGATCGAATCTCATTTTCTCAACAAATTGATACATTTCTTCAAAATCTTCCTCAGTTTCCCCAGGATATCCAGCAATCAAGGTTGTTCTTAACGCAATATTTGGAATTTTAGATCTAATTTCATTAACCAATTCTTCCGTTTTTTCACGTGTGATACCACGACGCATCGCTTGTAAAATTTTAGTAGAACCATGTTGCAGTGGCATATCTAAATAATTACATACATTTGATTTTGTACTCATTACATCTAATACATCCATTGGAAAACCTGCTGGAAATGCATAATGCAAACGTATCCACTCGATACCTTCTACTTCAGAAAGTTTATCTACTAACTCAGCAAGATTCCTTTTTTTATAAATATCTAAACCATAATATGTTAAATCTTGTGCAATTAGCATTAATTCTTTTACTCCTTTTGCTGCAAGACTTTTTGCACTTGCTAATAACTCCTCAATTGGTGTAGAAACATGTTTTCCTCGCATAATCGGAATTGCACAAAAAGAACAAGGACGATCACAACCTTCTGCTATTTTAAAGTATGCATAATGAGATGGTGTTGTTAATAAACGTTCACCTACTAACTCATGTTTGTAATCTGCTTTTAACGTTTTTAATAAACGTGGTAAATCTCTTGTTCCGAAAAATGCATCCACTTCAGGAATTTCTTTTTCTAAATCATCTTTATAACGCTCAGACAAACAACCTGTAACATATACTTTATCAACCAATCCTTCAGCTTTCGCTTCTGCATATCTAATAATTGTATCTATCGATTCTTGTTTTGCATTATCAATAAAACCACAAGTATTAATAATCACAATTTCAGAATCATCATCCATTGATTCATGCTCAACATCAAAATTATTTGCTTTTAACTGTGACATTAAAACCTCTGAATCAAATATATTTTTAGAACAACCCAACGTTACAACGTTTACTTTGTTTTTTTTAAGCGTTTTTGTTTTCATAGTGTAAAATTAAGGATAAAAAATGCAATTGACTAAAAAGTTCCATAAAATCAAAGTTTGAAATTAAATTCATTTTATTCAGTCAATTGGTACTATATTTGAAGTTGTTAATTTGACACATTAATTAATAGTTTATAAAAATGAAAACAATCATTCTTTCAATAGGCCTTCTCGCTTTAGTAAGTTGTCATTCATCAAAAAAAGTCGTAGAAAATTCAGCAGTAAAATCAACTCAAAATAATATCCCAAAAATCCCAGTTATTATAGCAACGATAGGTGATTTCCCTAAAGAAAATGAACCTGTAGAAATTAGAAAAGCAGAAATTAAAAATAACATATTATATTTATCTATCTCCTATTCAGGTGGCTGCGGTCAGCACAACTTTGAATTAATTGGCAGTAAAAATATTACTAAATCTCTTCCCCCTACTCGCGAAATCCAATTAATTCATAAAATTGAAAATGATAATTGCACAAATATTATTACTCGAAACATAGAAGTAAGCATATCTAACTTAGCTTATCTAAAAGAAAATGGAAGTGAAATAAATTTACATTTAAAAGGTTTAAAAGATGAAATCTTATATACCTATCAAGAAAATTTCTAATTAAAATAAAATTTGAATATAAATAAACAAAAAATGAAAATAGGAATTTTACTTTCTGGCTGCGGAGTATATGATGGAGCAGAAATACACGAATCCGTTTTAACTATGTTAGCTTTAGAGGAAATTGGAGCTGAATATGTTTGCATTTCAATTGATTCACCTCAGCACCATGTAATCAATCATATTACAGGTGAGGTAATGCAAGAAAATCGAAACATGTTTGTTGAAGCTGCACGAATTGCACGTGGAAAGATAATCGACATTAAATCGATACAACCGGCTGATATTGATGGCTTAGTAATTCCTGGAGGATTTGGTAGTGCGAAAAATTTCACAAAATGGGCTTTTGATGGTCCAGAAGGAGCAATTTTACCTGAAGTCAAATTATTGTTGGTAAACCTAATTAACGTTGGAAAACCAATTGTCGGTTTATGTGTTAGCCCAGTTGTAATAGCAAAAGCTTTAGAAGGATCTGCTATACATTCAACAATGACATTAGGAACTACTGAATCTAATTCCCCTTATGACATCAAAGCTATGCATGAAGGATTAGAAAAAGTTGGAGTTAAAACTGAATTAAGAGAATTAAGAGAGATTCAACTCGATAAAAACAATAGTATTATTACTGCTCCTTGCTACATGATGGAAGCAACACTATTAGAAGTAAGAAAAAATATTCGAACAGCTATTGAAGCTCTAAGAGATATCATTGATTAAAACCTTAAAGCCTTCTAGAATTTAGAAGGCTTTTTTCTACAACCTATTCTTTGGCAAGAATTTCTGATATTTATTTTATTAAGAAATAGAAATAATTTAAAGTTTATATCATTTCATTGTTAACAATTTGAGAACTTTGGTGAGTAATTTTATTTTTAAAACTCAAAAAATATCGTAATTTTGCGCCCAGAATCAAAGCGAAAGCTCAAATAAAAACAAGTATGGACATTTTTGGAAAAAAAGGGAAACATTCTGATTTAAAGCAATCAATTGGATTGGAAGGATTAGAAAACGAATTTTGGAATTTGACACCTGCAGAATTAGTAGAAGATGCTATTTTAAATGGTGAAGGAATGCTTACAGACACTGGAGCAATTGCTATTGAAACAGGGGAATTTACTGGCCGTTCACCAAAAGACCGTTTCGTTGTATGTGACGAAAAAACTGAAAATTCAGTTTGGTGGGGAGATGTTAATATTAAATTTACACCAGAAAAATTTGACGCTCTTTATGGTAAAATGAAAGAATATTTAAAAGGAAAAGATGTTTACGTTCGTGATGCTTATGCATGTGCAGATGATAACTTCCGTTTAAATATCCGTGTAATCACTGAAACTCCATGGGCTAATCAGTTTGCTTACAACATGTTTTTACGTCCAACTGAGGCTGAAATTGAAAACTTTTTACCAGAATGGCACATTGTATGTGCACCTGAATTCATGGCTGTAGCAGATGAAGACGGCACGCGTCAACACAATTTTGCTATCTTGAATTTCACTAAAAAAATGATCATAATTGGTGGTACAGGATATACAGGTGAAATCAAAAAAGGTATTTTCTCTGTTTTAAACTATATTTTACCACATGAAAAAAATGTTTTATCAATGCACTGCTCTGCAAACATTGGTGAAGCTGGTGATACTGCTGTTTTCTTTGGTCTTTCAGGTACAGGAAAAACAACTTTATCTTCTGACCCAAACAGACGTTTAATCGGTGATGATGAACACGGTTGGTCAAATGATACAGTATTCAACTTCGAAGGTGGTTGTTATGCTAAAACGATTGATTTATCAAGAGAAAAAGAACCTCAAATTTTTGATGCAATTAAATTTGGAGCAATCTTAGAAAATATTGCTTTTGAAGAAGGTACTTCAACTCCTGATTATACAGATAGTTCAATTACAGAAAACACACGTGTTTCTTACCCGATTCATCATATAGACAATATCGCTGTTCCTTCAATTGGTTCAGCGCCAAAAAATATTTTCTTCTTAACTGCTGATGCATTTGGTGTATTGCCTCCAATCTCTCGCTTAACGAAAGAACAAGCAATGTACCATTTCATGTCAGGTTATACAGCTAAAGTTGCTGGAACTGAAGTAGGTATTACTGAACCAACAACAACTTTCTCAGCTTGTTTTGGTAAAGCATTTTTACCATTACACCCTGCAAAATATGCTAAATTATTAGGTGAAAAATTAGAAGGTACTGATATCAAAGTTTGGTTAATCAATACTGGTTGGTCAGGTGGTTCTTACGGTGTAGGAAGTCGTATGAAATTATCTTATACACGTGCAATGATTACCGCTGCTTTAACAGGTAAATTAGACAATGTTAAATTTGAAACTTTACCAGTATTCGAATTAGCATTCCCTACAGAATGTCCAGAAGTACCTGCTGAAATCTTAAATCCACGTACAACTTGGGCAAATAAAGAAGCTTACGATCAAACAGCTAATAATTTAGCTGGACAATTCGTTAAAAACTTTGAGCAATTTGCTGCAGAAACAAGTGAAGACATCTTAGCTGCTGCTCCTAAAGTATTAGCATAAGATTCTAAATAACAGTAAACTAAAAAGGAGTTACAATTGTAACTCCTTTTTTTTATTTAACTTATCTCACTAAATTATTTCTTTAACCACCCTTTACGCTTAAAATAAACTACCAAAGAAATAGCAATCAAAAACATTACTCCAACTACTGTATAATAACCATACGTATAACGTAATTCTGGCATGTTTTCAAAATTCATTCCATAGACACCAACAATAAAAGTTAACGGAATAAAAACGGCTGAAACGATCGTTAACAACTTCATGATTTCATTCATCTTCTGTCCTTGAACAGCATAATACAAATTGGCTAAACCATCTAAAACTTGCTTATTTACATCTATCTCTTCCAGAACAGATAAACAATTCTCCTTTAAATCAGTGAAATAATAATGATTTTCATCCTCCAATAATGGATTATTCGTTTTCTCTAATTGAGAAGTTATATCTTTTAATGGAACAACTATTTTTCGTAATTCAATCAATTTACGTTTTTGTAATTCAATTAACTTTAAAGTATTACTATTATTGTCATAAAGCATTCTTGTCTCCAACTCTTCAATTGTTTCTGTAATATGCTCTAAAACCTCAAAATAATTATCTATAATAGCTTCTAACATTCGAAACAACAAAAAATCAGGTCTTTTCATACGAATTTTACCTCTTTTCTTTTCTATTCGATCACGAACATCAACAAAATGATCAGAACTTTTATTTTGAAATGAAATAAGGTAATGCTCTCCAAGAATAAACGAAATTTGCTCTTGTTCTAAAATGAAGATATTTTTTTCGTCAGGCAAAGCTGATCGCACAGAGAAAAACAAATAATTCGGATATTCCTCTAATTTAGGTCTACTCTTTTCTCTATAAATATCCTCAACAGATAATTTATCTATCTGTAACGATTCACATAATTTCTCAATATGATATCGATCTTCAATTGAATGATAATTTAACCAAACTACACTATCAACAGCAATCTCTGTTGACACAAATTCCTTTGCAAAATATTCAGGAGAGTTTTTTGAGAACAAAAAGTACTCCTTATCATACTTATATATCTGACAACTTTCTTCTAATACCATATAATCACAATTTCTCCATCAACACTTTATACAATTCAACCATTGTCATAATATCAAACTTATAAACTAACTCATCAGGAGTATGAACATTGTCTTCTGGTGCACCAATAAAACACCAATCAAATGGTAAGTCTGACTTTTGCAAAACACCTCCATCACTTCCTCCAGCAGATTCTACCTCTAACTGAAATTGAATTCCTGATGATTTTGCAATGTCTATTATTCGATTTAAATAAGCTTTTCTTGGAATATAACTATCCCGCATCGATATCGCAACACCACTACCATGAGGCACTCCCTCCGTAACCCATGTAATATCAGATATCAAAGCTTGTCTAACTCCAAATTTTTCGTAAATATATTTCCCACAAAAACCAACAGAATTACCACCGTGTTCTTCATAAGTTGAAAATACAATAATTCCATTTTTTAAAGTTCTAGCCACCTTTAAAGCAGACCAAATACCCAAACGATTATCCATATAAGGGGATTGCACATACTCTTCTGTCTCTCTAAAATTTGGTTTAAAGGTTAAATTCGTACCTCTTTCTATTTCTCGATCAAAAACATATTGTAATTCTTTGTTACCATACTCGTCTTCAAAAACAAGCAATTCTGCTTCAATCTCACCCTGACTATCAGCACCTACTAATTGCATTCCTTCTATCGCTTTTGGTCCACCTATTTTTATCAAGTTTCGACCATAGCCTACAGTAAACCCTATAGAATCCATATGAGCAAAAATGGCTGTTCTTGGTTGCCCAAAAACTAAAATCAAAGTGTCTTGAAACTCATCTCCAAAAATCATTTGAGGCTGCACCTCCCAATTCTGCTGCTCTTTTCTAACAAAATCAATTATAAAATCTCTTACAGGTCTTTCATCTCCAGACGCACCTCTTACTTCAACTAATTTTTGTAATAAATCCATAATTAATATATTCCTACTATTTCTATTTCAACGCTTGAATACTTTTCTAATTCTATTTTAATTAAATCCTTACTCTGAAGTTGTAAATTTAATTTTAGCTTACAATCCAAATCAAACACTTGTTCATGAATAACCAATCCTTTTTGTTTTACCAAACTCATAATAGAAGGCATATCTTCATAACTAAATGTTAAATTTATCCATTCAAATATTTCTAATTCAATAATTTCCGCTTGTTGAATCGCCTCTTTTGAAGCTTCTTTATAAGCAGTAATCAAACCACCAACTCCTAATTTAGTTCCACCAAAATATCGAACAACACCTATTAAAACATTGGTTAAATCAAAAGATTGAATTTGACCTAATATAGGTACACCTGCCGAATTATTTGGTTCTCCATCATCATTTGCTCTAAAAACTTTTTTATCCACTCCAAATCGATAAGCATAACAAACGTGCCTCGCTTGATGATGTAACTTTCTCCAAGTATCTAAAAACTGTTTAGCTTCCTCTTCACTGTAACATGCCACAGCGTAAGCAATAAACTTAGATCCTTTTTCTTTATAGATTCCCTCAGAAATATTTGCAATTGTATGATATGTAGATTTTACCTCCAAATTATTATAATCTTTGAAAAAGTTTACTTTTGTATAAAAGTATTCATAATGAAAATAAGAACAATCTTAATAGCATCAATTTTAATCATTTTTTCGTCTTGCAAACATAAAAAAATTGAAATTGACCATTGTCAAAATGGTTTTTTAGATGCTGGAGAAACTAAAATTGATTGTGGCGGAATTTGCACAGCCTGCAAAGAGGATAAAACTCCCTACTTATTTCTGAATCTAAATGGTAAAGAAATTTCTTTTCAACCAAAAAAAATAAACTTAATTAATAGTAATTATTATTTAGTTGTAGAAAATGATACGATCAATTTTAATATTAATTTGGGACCAAAATTAAACTTTGGAACTAAAATCATTCCAACACTTAATACTAATGGTCAAATGAATTTAATAGCCTACCCAAATGCTTCAAATGGAATTTATACTGTCAACAAAATTGACTCTATCAATAAAACAGTCAGTGGTTTTTTTGATGTCAAATTATCAAAACAAAATCCTGATGACACACTTTTCATTTCTGGCGGTCAATTTTCATATTTATTATACTAAAAAAAAGCCCTTCAAAATTTGAAGGGCTTTTAAGTATTATTGTATCGTTAATTTTTTCTCTAAATCTTCTAAATAAACTTTAAATTGTTTATCTGTTTCAGAAAGATTCAAGACTGTTCTGCACGCATGTAATACAGTCGCATGGTCTTTTCCTCCACAATGAGATCCAATATTTGCTAAAGAAGATTTTGTCATCTTTTTAGAGAAGAACATTGCGATTTGTCTTGCCTGTACAACTTCTCTTTTACGTGTCTTAGATTTTAACATTTCAATTGGTAAATCGAAATAATCACAAACAACTTTTTGTATGTATTCAATAGAAACTTCACGAGCAGTGTTTTTAACAAACTTATCTACCATTTGTTTCGCTAAATCAATTGTAATTGCTTTTTTATTCAAAGATGCTTGAGCTAACAAAGTATTCAAGGCACCTTCCATTTCACGAACATTGGTATTTATGCTATAAGCCAAATACTCAACAACATCTTTAGGTAACTCAATTCCATTACCATACATTTTTTTCTCTAAGATTGCTATTCTTGTCTCCAATTCAGGCGTTCCTAAATCAGCAGATAACCCCCATTTAAAACGAGATAACAATCTTTGCTCCATTCCTTGCATTTCTACAGGTGGCTTATCGGATGTTAAAATAATTTGTTTACCATTTTGGTGTAAATGATTGAAAATATGGAAGAATACATCTTGTGTTTTTTCTTTACCTGCAAAGAATTGTACATCATCAATAATCAATACATCTATCATTTGATAAAAATGTATAAAATCATTCGTTGATTGATTTTTAATTGCATCAATAAACTGATGAGCAAATTTCTCAGAACCTACATAAAGAACTGTTTTATTTGGAAATTGGTTTTTAATTGAAATACCAATCGCATGAGCTAAGTGTGTTTTACCTAAACCAACACCACCATATATTAATAATGGATTAAAAGCCGTTCCACCTGGTTTATTAGCAACAGCAAAACCTGAAGCTCTCGCCAATCGATTACAATCACCTTCAACAAAATTGTCAAAAGAATATGAAGGATTCAAATTAGATTCAACATTTACTTTCTTTAAACCTGGAATGATAAACGGGTTTCTAATTTGGTTTTCACTCAAATTCAACGGCATTGACACAGGAGCATTTTTTAATTCCTTTTTATTTAATGCCGGTAATTTAACAGTATACGGAGTTGAATTTGTACTATTATTTTCCATAACAATACTATACTCCAACCTTCCATCAGGTCCCAATTCTTTTTGGATCACCTTTTTCAAAAGTGTAATATAATTTTCCTCCAACCACTCATAAAAAAAGTGAGATGGAACCTGAATTGTTAAAACATTATCTTCTAACTTAACTGGTACAATAGGCTCAAACCAAGTTTTAAAAGCTTGCAAAGAAATATTGTCTTTGATAACTTTCAAACATGCGTTCCAAGCGCTTTCGTGTATATTACTCATTGAATTTGATATTTTTTAGTAAATAGTTATTAACTAAAGTAGTTCAAAACTTGTTTTAACTTGATAATCAGTGATTAAACGAAAAAACAATGCCTCTATCTTTACAGATACAAATATTTACATAAAAAAGTTTAAAAAAAAATAGATTTGCTATTGTTAAAATGAAAACTTTTACTTGTAGTGAAGTTTTTTTTTCATCTCTACTCCTAACCTACTGAAAAATATATCACTTAAGTAGCCTAGCTTAAATTTGAACTTTTTTTGTTAATAAATGAGATATAAACAAATTGATTTTAACAACAAATTAAAGATAATATAAATATCTTTACTTAGTTACTTTGATTTCATAAAAACTAAAACAATTTATGCTTTTAAATTTTTCACATCACACCAAAATTAGAGTCAGATATGGCGAGACTGACCAAATGGGATATTGCTATTATGGAAATTATGCACAATATTTTGAAGTTGGTCGGGTCGAGGCATTAAGAACAATTGGTATGAGCTATAAAGACATGGAAAATGAAGGTGTTATGCTTCCTGTATCAGAATTCAACGTTAAATACATTAGACCTGCTTATTATGATGATGAACTTACCATCACTACAAAAATCGCAGAATTAAGAGGTCCTAGAATTTATTTCGAATATGAAGTTCAAAATGAAAAAAATGAAATTATAGCCAGCGCTTCAACTTTGTTGGTTTTTGTATCTAAAACAAATATGAAACCAATTGCTCCACCAACTACTTTTTTAAATTTAATTGAAAGTTATGTCTACCAAAAATAATTTTTACTTCTCTGAAATCAATAAAGAAAAAATATTAAGTCTCACTTCAATTCGAGAAGGTGAAGTAAAATTAGGTCAAACTTTTACTGATGATTACACAAACGCTGATTTTGTAATAATTGGAATAAAAGAAGATATTGGCCCACAAGCAAATTTAGGATTACCTGGATCAAAAAATGCATTCGATTCTTTTTTGACTCGATTTGTAAACATGCAAGAAAACCGATTTTTAAAAGGCGAAACTATCTGTGTTCTAGGAGAAATCATAAGCGAATCAAATTTTAAAGATGTACAAACCAGTAGAGAATTAATCGAAGAATTAGATGAATTAGTCTTTTCTATAGTAGCACCAATTATTAAAAATGGAAAAATTCCAATTTTAATTGGAGGAGGTCATAACAATGCTTATCCATTAATTCATGCAGCATTTTCTAGTAAAAACAAAGGTGTAAATGTAATTAATCTAGATCCTCACGCTGATTGCAGAGCGATTGAAGGAAGACATAGTGGAAATCCATTTTCTTACGCTAAGAAAGACAATTTTTTAAATCATTATACCGTTTTAGGCCTCCATCAACAATACAACAATGAATCCATGCTTCAATATCTTGATGATAACGGATTTACTTATACTTTTTACGAAGATTACCTTTTTAATCAGAGAAATTTGATTCAAGACATTCAACAATTTATTACTGAATCATCAAAAGAAAGTATCGGCATTGAGTTAGATCTCGATTCTATTGCATACATGCCTTCATCTGCATTTTCACCAAGTGGTTTTTCAGTAGAAGTGGCAAGAAACTTTATTCACTATACTGCAAAGCATAAAAACATTAATTACCTCCATCTTCCTGAAGGAGCGCCTCTTTCTTCAAAAGAAGAAAAAATAGTTGGTAAAACTTTATCTTATCTCGTTTCTGATTTTATAAAATCCAAAACATCCAATTAAAGAATATTTTTTCAACTATGTAATTAATCTGAAAATATATTTTATATTTAAGAGTTATGAATATTAACTCAAATAGATTTCCGGTATTGAACTTTGTAAAATCTTTTTTTCCAGTTCAATTAATCGTCGGACATTTAAAATACAATTTACTTGCTATTTTGTATTGGTTAGTTCTATTCCTTATAGTTACAGATAATTTTGGTTCTGCTTACGGTGTTCCATTGTTATTTTTCTCTCCTGAATATTTAGGCGAAGTAAATAATTGGTCATTTCTACTTATCGGTTTTTCTGTCGGAGGTTTTATTATGGGATTTAATACTTATAGTTACATCAAACTAGGAGCTTATTATCCTTTCTTAGTAGTAGTTACAAAACCTTTTTTAAAATTTTGTTTAAATAATTTTATCATTCCTGTACTATTCATTTTTGTTTATATTTATAATTTTTCCTATTTCCAAATCAATGAAGAACATGCTTCTTTATCGCAGGTTATTCAATATATTTTCTCATTCTTAGGAGGAATTAGTTCATTTTTTCTCTTTTCATTCCTGTATTTTTTTCCGATCAACAAAAATCTATTCTCGCTGTTAAATAGCTCATCACAAGAAATTCATTTTTCTAATAAACCCATAAACTCAATACTACATAGTAAAGAAAAATGGTATGATATCTTTCAAAAACAAGATGAAAAATCATTCATTTATTTAGGTAAAAATTTAAAGCTTTTTTCTAGTAGAAGTGTTAGTCATTTAGATCAAGAATTAATAGAAAAAGTATTTGCTAAAAATAGAATTAACACTTCTGTTTTTGAATTAATTACAATAATTTCATTTTTTATTTTAGGTGGCTTTAGAGATTATGAGTTATTCAACATGCCTGCAGCAATGAGCTTTATATTGTTGTTAACCATAATTTTAATGCTATTTAGCGCACTTTTATCTTGGTTTCATAGATGGGCCTACCCAATTGTTATATGTGCTTTATTTTTAATGGATTTCTTAAGCATCAAAACCGTTTTTTTTAACTACAAAAACTACGCTTACGGATTAAACTATGCAAAAAGTAAAAACGAAGATTATTCGATTGACAATATGCAAACCAAAACATTGTCGGATGAAAACAAAAAGGCTTCCTATTCAAATTATATAAAGATTCTAAACAACTGGAAAAAAAATACAGGGGAAGACAAACCAAAATTAATTATAGTAAACACATCTGGTGGAGGATCTAGAAGCGCATTATGGACTTTAACTGTTCTTCAAAAGACCGATGAAAGATTAAATGGAAAATTGTTTAGTCATACTCAACTAATCACAGGTGCTTCAGGTGGTATGGTTGGTGCCGCTTATTGCAGAGAAATCCTGTTAAGAAGCAAACTTAAAACTATCAAAAATGTTTATTCAGGAACTTATCGTAACAACATTGCAAAAGATATGTTGAATAAGTTATTCTTTACGGCTTCAACAAACGATATGTTTTTTAGGTATCAAAAAACGAATATCAATGGATACACCTATCCTAAAGATAGAGGTTATTCATTTGAACAACAGTTAAATGAAAATACTAATCATTTTTTAGATCATAACTTGGGATATTATGCACATTATGAGTCTAAAGGAATCATTCCTGTTATGATTTTCAATCCAACAATAATTAATGATGGAAGAAGAATGCTAATGGCTTCTCAACCATTATCTTTTTTATCAGAAACAAAAGGTGGCCCTAATAACATGTCTTCTTCCTTTGAAAACATTGATTATTTAAGTTTTTTTGAAGACAATAAACCATACGATATTCGCTTTACTACTGTTGTTAGAATACAAGCTACTTTTCCGTTTATTCTTCCAATGGTTACCATGCCAACAAAACCAGAAATGCAATTAATGGATGCAGGAATAAGAGATAATTATGGAGGAAAAAGCATGATTGAATTCTTACATGCAATGAAAGATTGGATTGAAGAAAACACTTCAGGTGTAATTATATTACAAGTCAGAGATACAAAAAAGATATTAAACGATGAAGTTTATCACCAAGTATCTATGCTAGATAAAATATCCCTTCCTTTCGGAAATATGTATAGAAATTTTACTAGAACCCAAGACTTTGATCAAGAGACATTAATGAAGTTAGGAGCAACTAACTTAAATGTACCTGTTGATTTAATCTCTTTCAATTTAAGAGAAAATAGAAGAGATAGGATTTCACTTTCTTGGCACCTTACAAAAGATGAAAAACAAAAAATTGAGAAAGCTTACATGAGTATCCAAAATCAAATTTCACTTAAACAATTAGAAATCCTTCTAAAAAATCATTAGTATTATCTTAATGAAGTAACATCACTTACTGATATATAAGCCTCACCTCTACAATCTTTTGGCATTGCATCTGTACTTTTTACATATGCAAACTTTAAGCGAATACCATCAACATAATACTTCTCTTCCAAATTTGTTGGAACAAATTTTTGAACCACTCCTTTATTATTTACTTTAATTATTGCTCTACAATTATCTTTCCCTAATAGCTGAAGTGTACCAACTACTCTTTCAGTTAATGGTTGAGTAGTACTTGGAACTACTGGTTGAGAACTAAATTCTATTTCATTTCTATAAATTGAAAATGACGATAAAGTCATAAAAATAGAGGCGTAAATAATTTTTTTCATAAACGTTAATATTTCAAATTAGTATAAGCAATAACTTAGCCAAATTGTTTTATTTTTATTAATTCATTAATGCTTTTGCATTTAAAAGCGCCGCATCATTAATTTGCTCGCCACTCATCAACCTTGCAATTTCCATTACTCTTTGCTCTTTATCCAATACAGTTACTTTAGTTCGTGTAACTTCATCTACAATCGATTTCTCAACTTTAAAATGTGACTCAGCCTTACCAGCTACTTGAGGTAAATGTGATATTGCAAGTAATTGAATATGTTCCCCCATTTTTTTTAGTAAAGAACCTATTTTCTGAGCTACTTCACCTGACACCCCTGTGTCAATTTCATCAAATATCAAAGTTGGTAATTGTTTTTTCTTTGATATCAAATGCTGTAACACCAACATTAATCGTGATAATTCACCACCACTAGCAGCTTTTTCAACACTAACAGGCTCTAAACCTTTATTTGGTGAAAACAATACTACAACATCAGTATTTCCTACATGATTAACATGATTTCTTTTTGATAACTGGAAATCAATAACTGAAGAAGGCATCTTTAACTCTTCTAGTAAATTTTGTATTGAATCTTCAATTTTACTTTTTGCTTTTAACCTTTTATCATGCATCTTATCCGCTAAAGAACAAACTTCATTTTTTAAGATCGATGATGATTTTTCCAATTCTTCAATTTTATCTTTTAATTCCTCTGAAGAAGAAAATTCACTTTCTAATAATTTCTTTAACGCTATTAACTGTGCTTGATCGGTTAAAGAATGTTTTTTTAAGATTCTGTTATACTTATCTAAAATAATGGTTAATTCATTTATTCTAAATGGATTAACTTCAACTTTATCTCGAATCGAATCAGACTCATTAACAATGTCTTTTAATTCAATTAAAACAGATTGAATTCTAGTTAATAATTCATCAAGAGCTACATCTTTTCCTTTTATTTTTTCAAATGAACTTTTTAATTTAGAAATCGTTGAAATAGCACCTTCATCACTATCGAAAACAGTACTTACATGATCAAGCACTATCTTTATTTCATCAATACTTTCAGACTTTTGAAGTTCCAACTCTAATTCAGAAAAATTATAATTTTCAACTCCCAACTCTTCTATTTCATCCAGCTGAAATTGATTATAATCTGCTTGTTGTTCATTTTTAATCAACAAGGCTTTCAATTCATTCAATTGCTTTAAATCATCCAACCATTTTTTGTATATAATCGAATAATTTAGTTTGTCCTTATTCGTATCAGCTAAAGTATCTAGTAATTCTAATTGAAAATCAGACTTTTTTAATTCAATTGTATGATGTTGAGAGTGAATATGAATTAATTGTTCTGTAAATTCTTTTAAAGTAGCTAATTGTACAGGTGTATCATTTATAAAAGCTCTAGACCTTCCTTGAGATGTAATTTCTCTCCTAATTATAGTTATTGCATCATTATCTATATCTTGTTGGTCAAAAAAATCATTCAATGAATAATTAGATAAATCAAATTCAGCCTCAACAATCGACTTATCTGCATTTGGACCAATAACTGAATAATCAGCTCTTTCACCCAAAATTAAATTTAAAGCTCCTAATAAAATTGATTTACCAGAACCTGTTTCACCAGTTAATACAGTAAAACCTTTATTAAAATCAATAGTTATTTGATCTATTAGAGCAAAATTTTGTATTCGTAATGTAGTTAACATCAGTTTAAAAGCGTTTCGTATTTAGAAGAGTTTGTTGGATCTATTTTTTTCAGTGTATTTATCATTTCAGTTTTCTGATTTTGCTCTGAATCATAAAATACATTTCTAATTTCTATTTGTTTTGCTTGAATAAAATTCAACAAATTAACTGCTCCAGGTCTAGTTGCAGTTACTTGAACCAAAAGATCCAAAGCACGCATCATTTCTTTTTTAGCTTCATCCGGAGTTGAATATAAAACATCAACCCCTTTTCTATGATATATATAATTACACTCTCTTAAAGGTTCAAATAACTGTTGTAAAACATTATCAACCAACCAATATCTATTTCTTTTTACACCCTTCTCATTAGATTTCCAACCCGTTGCACCAGAATTTTGAGCATTTGTGACAATTTGCTGAGCTTCTGTAAAATAAGGTGTACCACCTTTCATTGAAAAAGAATCATAATCCAAACCTATTATATAATAAGCATAGAAGGCCAAAATAGAGGTTAAATTGTCTCTAAATTGATTCGGTGCATATAAAAAAGCAGCTTGTCTAGAATAACTAAATTCAATATCGTCATCTTGAAAATTGAAAATCATCGAGTTATAAGATGAATTATATGCAGGTCTTGATGATTGAATCTGTAAAAATCCTGAAAAACTTCCTGGTGATGGAATCTTATCAATTTGAAGCTGTAACTGACAATTAATTCGTTCTTCAATTTTAAACTTGTCTTTCGTCCATTGTGTATTGTTCATCAAATCATAAATAGATTGTTTTAATTGATTAATAACTTCTATTTCAACCGAAGTAACTTCCAATTTAGCATTTGTTATTACTGATACTTGACAATTTAACTCTTGGCTAAAAGAATTAAAAACAACAAAACTTAATAAGACAATCAAATGTTTCATAAACAGATTATTTTCATTTCAATAAGTTAACAATTTCTTTTGCTACTAGATCCTTAGACATTAACTCAAAATCTATACTTTTATTGTTATTATCAATAATTGTAACTTTATTAGTATCATGTCCAAAACCAGCACCTTGATCTTCTAAAGTATTCACTATAATATAATCGAGATTTTTCTTTTTAACCTTATCATAAGCGTTTTCTTTAGCATTATTCGTTTCTAATGCAAACCCTATTAATTTTTGATTTGGCTTTTTATTATGACCAGCCCATAACAGAATGTCTGGATTTTTTATCAATTCTAATGTTAACTCCTCTTCTTTCTTTTTTATTTTAAGATTTGAAGGATTTTTTGGTTTATAATCAGCAACTGCAGCTGAAAAAATACCAATATTCATTTCTGCCCACAAATTCCTTACTTCTGCTAACATTTCATCGGCAGTTTGAACAAAAATTGAATGTAAATTAGGATGTGTTAATGTTAACTTGGTAGGACCTGAAATTAAGAAAACCTCAGCACCTCTTTTTAAAAGATTTTCAGCTATTGCATATCCCATTTTTCCTGTTGAATGATTCCCTATAAATCGAACAGGATCTAGCGCTTCAAACGTTGGTCCAGCCGTCAAAAGCACTTTCGTATCGACCAAATCACTTGAAATAGAAAAAAAGTCATTGATACTGCTAAAAATTAATTCAGGCTCTAACATTCTTCCTTTCCCTATCAATCCACTAGCTAATTCACCTTCTCCAACAGGTAATACATCTACTCCATCTTTTTTCAATTGAACTAAATTTCGAATTGTCGTAGGATGAGCGTACATATCTAAATCCATTGCAGGCGCAACGATTGTAGGACATTTCATAGAGAAATAAGTTGCTAATAATAAATTATCGCAACCTCCATGCGCCATTTTATGAAGTGTATTTGCCGTTAATGGTGCTACAACAAAAAGATCTGCCCATAAACCATATTCAACATGATTAGACCATGCCCCATCGTTTTTATCCCAAAATTGAATTCCTACAGGATTTTTGGAAAGAGTTGCAACTGTTAGGGGACTTATAAAATCACAAGAGGCAGGAGTCATTATACATTTGACTTCTGCCCCTGATTTTATTAATAATCTAATAAGAGATGTTATTTTATAAGCAGCTATTCCTCCTGTAATACCTAGAAGAATGCGTTTATTTTTCATCTTTATTTTTTAGCGTCTGGTTTACGCATGTAAATTTCATCATTCAATAATTGATCCATTGCCATAGAAACTGGCTTAGGTAACTTTTCATAAAATTTTGAAATTTCAATTTGCTCTCTATTTTCAAAAATCTCTTCTAAGTTATCTGTAGAAGATGCAAACTCTTGTAATTTTTGAGTCAACTCTTCTTTCAACTCTACACTTATTTGATTTGAACGTCTAGATAATGCTACGATTGATTCGTAAATGTTACCTGTTTTTTCTTCTAAATGAACAGTGTCTCTTGTAATAATTGAACGTTCAGCTGTGCTATTTTTAAAATTCATTCTACTTTATTTTCGAAATTAACTTTTATAAACTTCCTTTAACTTTTGCATTTCGTCACTTATTGTATTTAAGCGTTTTTTATACTTAGAATCTGGAAACTCAAGTACAAAATTACGATATCTTTTTATAGTTTCATCAATTCTTTCCTTTTTTTTACTCTCAATACTGTTTTTTGTTAAGAAATATGAATTTTCCACTAATAAAAAATAGATTTCTTCTCTATTATCTGACATAGGATAGTCTGATAAAAAGGTTTCTGAAGTCGTTACAGCAGCTCGATAGTTTTCTGTTTTAGAATACAGCTTTACTGACTCATAATCTTTCAACTGCAACTTTAAACGTAGTCTATCCATTACATGATTACAAGAATCAACTAAAGTTGAATTCGGGTATTTATCAATAAATTGTTGTAAACTATTAATTGCTAATTCTGTATCATTCTGATCTAAAGAATATTGAGGAGAATTACTTACAGAACACATCGAAGATAAAAACAATGTCTCTTCACATTTCGGACTATAAGGAAAACGCTGCGAAAAAGCACCTAAATAGTAGCCTGCCATGTAATAATCTTTCTCAAAGAAATAACCTTTACCTATTCGGTAATAAGCCAATTCACCTTCTCCTGTTTTAGGGAATTTCTGATAGATCTGCTCATATAATGCTATACTTCTCGTGAATTGTTTTTTGGTATACAACTCTTCAGCCAATTCGTATTTTTTTTGATAATCATCTGATTTTACAACATGATTATAACCTTTACAACTAACGATAAGAAGTGTTAAAAAACTAAATATTATAACTGATTTAACTAATCTCATTTTCTTCTTCTATTTAACTCTTAAATTCCTTCCAATTTGTAATGAAGTAGTAGGACGAATTCCATTTAATTGACAAATTTTTGCAATTGTAGTTTTATTTCTTGTTGCTATTTCTGCTAAAGTATCTCCAGATTTTATTCTATAAAACTTTTGTTGAACATCTACCAATACTAACTTTTGCTCCTCTACTTTCTTCTCTTCAATAACAGGAACTTCTTCTGCATCATCCAATTCAGTAGGTTTTGCTCCAGGCTTAAATAAAGATCGATGTACAAATAAATTATGGTCTCTACATTTTCTTTCTTTAAAATCAATCACTTCTTCAGGATTCATTGCAGCATCGTAAAAACGAATTTCAAAATGCAAATGCGATCCAAAAGACCTTCCTGTATTACCCCCCAAACCAATAGGCTCTCCTGCAGCTACATATTGATTTGGCGCAACCATTAATTTACTTAGATGCGCATAAAATGACTCTAAACCATTATGATGCCTTACTATAACTAAATTACCGAATCCTCCAGAATTAAATTTTGCATATCTTACCTTTCCTGACCAACAAGCCTTTACGGTATCTCCTGTATTCAAATCCAAATCTACACCATTATGATTCCTGCCTTTTCTAAAACCATATTTTGAAGTTAACATTCCTGGCACTGGCATGACAAATTCTTCGTCTGATTCATTTAAAACACACAGCCAAAGTGTATCTTTTAATTTATTCATATCATTTGCCTTATCAGAAGTATAGCAAACGTCGTTATCCCAATTTTGTACAAACCCCAAATTAAGGTCTTTTGTTACTAAATTATGTAAATGTTGATTTAAAACTCCATTAAAATTTACATCTTCTAACAATACCCAAGTTCTATTAGAATATAAAATCATTTTACCTTTTTTTGTATCCACTGTATCAATTGGTGTTTGTGAAAACAAAAAAGATACTAAACAACTAAAAATGAAAACTGGTAAAACTTTGAACATGCTTATTTTTTGTTTACAAAAAGTCAATATGTGATTTTTGTATTTGGTATTTCGTGATACAAATATAAACTTTAAATATTAATTTTTAGTCACATCCATTACAACAACATTGTAGAAGATATCTTCATTCGAACCTACAAACTCCTCTAAACCTTGCTCTCCATATGCTTGTGAAGAAGGAACAAGTATATACATCCTATCTGCTTTTTTAGATTTTTTTAACGCTTTTTTCAATCCTGGAACAATCCCCTTGTCAGTCATTCTAAGATTATAAGGTGCGTTGGTTCTAAATGAATTATAATACATTGGATGACTTTCACTACTGATTATACTATGAAAAGTGACAGAATTATTATCATTAAAAGTTAATTTATTTGCTTTATTTTCCTCGAATAACCAAACCTTAACTCCATCAATAGTTCGAGTTGGATTTAACTTACTTAAAATTCTAATTGACAAAAAATTATCAGAATTAGGAGGGATAAGGCCTTTGATTCCTTTTTCTCCTCTTGCTAAATTTGCTGGTATTAGAATTCTTGCAAAATCACCAACTCTTAATTGCTCTAAAGCTAAATCCCAACCTTTTGTTTGCATTTCAAAACCTACCATAAATGGAAAAGATGCTTTATTTAACAAATGATTTCCATCTACAACAGTTCCGTTTTTTAGTGTTACTTTGTAATCTATGATCACAACATCACCTTTCTTGATAGTTTCACCTTCACCTTTTTCAATCCAAGAAATTTTCAAACCATTCTCGAGATTTTTTGTAGATGAAACTTCTAAATTATCTGAATTAAAAGCTGTTAATTCTTTTTTAATCGATTTTTTATTGGTTAGATTGGTATTTGCATCTTTTTTCACTCCTTCTACTTCACAACTTACAAAAAGTAAAACAAGAATTGTATAAACTAGACTTTTCATTTTTTAATTTTTATTTACATTTATCTTAATTCAATCAGTTTAACATCTACTACGATGGGATTCAATGGTGGAATTTTATCTAAATCTCCAACCAATCCATGTGCTAAATGACTTGGGATAATAAATTTTGCATTATCACCTTCTCTCATTTTCTTAATACCTTCTTGAATTCCAGTCTCTACATCACTATGATCAATCACAAAACGCTCTACCTCTCCTTTTGAAGTTTCATGACAAACTGTACCGTCTAACAATTGAATCTTATAGCGAATCATTGCTAATTGATTAACTTTTGCTGAATCTCCTAATCCGTTTTTGTATATGTAATATTGCAATCCCGTACCAGACTTTATTAGTTTCCAATCCTTATGCTGTTCTAAAAATAATTTTATATCAATTTCCTCCTCGATTGCCATTTCCTTTGCAAAATCAGAAGACTTTTCCTTTGACCATTGCACATCTTTCTTCTCTTTCTTCTCTTCATTTGAACAGGATAAAATGATTAATCCTAAACAAAAAACAACAATCTTATTATTCATGGTACAATTCAAAATATAAACAAAAATACTTATTATGTTAATTATTAAAATCAAGATTAACATATTCTATCAACAATTAAATATTGATTGAGTATTATCATTGAATATAAAGCTAGAACTTTTAACTTTACATGATAAAATTTATGAAAATAACACAGAAAAAAATAGTAATTATCGGTTCCGTTTGGCCTGAACCTAATTCATCTGCAGCTGGCTGGAGAATGATGGAGTTAATCTACTTTTTCCAATTTAAAAATTATCAAATAACATTTGCATGTTCTGCTTCAGACAGCCAATTTTCATACCCTATTGAAGATATTAATATAGAAAAAGTATCTATCGAATTAAATAACGATAGCTTTAATGATTTTATAACAGAATTAAATCCAAACATAGTCCTTTTCGATCGATTTATGACCGAAGAACAATTCGGTTGGAGAGTTGCTGAAAATTGCCCAAATGCAATTCGCATTTTAGATACCGAAGATTTGCATTGTTTAAGATATGCAAGGCAAAGCGCTTTCAAAGAAAAAAAAGATTTTCAATTAGTCGACTTAAACTCAGAAATCGCTAAACGAGAAATTGCAAGTATTTTTAGATGTGATCTATCTTTAATTATCTCCGAATTCGAACTTGACATCTTAAAAAATCATTTTAAAGTTGACACTTCTATTTTACTTTATCTGCCTTTTATGTTAAATGAGATTGATGAAGAAAAAAGTAATCAATGGAAAAAATATTCTGAAAGAAGTCATATCGTTTTTATCGGAAATTTTTATCATGAACCAAATTGGAATTCAGTACTTTTTTTAAAGGAGGATATTTGGCCAAAATTATCAAAAAAATTACCTGGTGTACAATTGCATATATATGGTGCGTATCCAACACAAAAAGTTCAAAATTTAAACAACCCAAAAGAACAATTTTATTGTTTTGGAAGAGCGAAAAGTGCAGAAGAGGTAATCTCATCTGCTAAATTACTTTTAGCCCCAATTCGATTTGGAGCAGGTTTAAAAGGAAAACTAGCAGAAGCCATGATACATGGTACTCCTAGCATAACAACAAGTATCGGAGCTGAGGGGATGAATGGTGTTTTAGAATGGAATGGAATAATTGCAAATTCAATTTCTGAATTAATTAACTCTACAGCTGATTTATATCAAAATGAGACTTATTGGAAAAAAGCTCAACTTAATGGTATTGAAATTATCAACAAAAGATTTAATAAAAATGATTTAAGAGAAAAATTAGACCGAAAAATAGATGAAATAAATTCAGACTTAAAAAGTCATCGCAATGCAAATTTTGTTGGTCAAATGCTGCTGCACCATTCGCAAACTAGCACTAAATACCTTTCAAAATGGATTATGGAGAAAAATAAGAAAAGCAATTGATAGTTAGTAGTTAAAGATAAATCTATCAACCATAAATACTAACTATCATCTAATAAATCTATTTCGCTTCAATCCATTGAATAATTTCTTTATCATTTGGTTCTGTAGTAGGTGCAATTACCTTAACTAAATAACCATTCTCGTCTATCAAATACTTCTGAAAATTCCACTTTACGGAATTATCTTCTAATCCATTTAATTCTTTTCTTGTTAAAAATTTATAGACATCACATTTGTCATCTCCCTTCACAGTTACTTTGTCCATCATTAAAAAACTAACTCCATAATTTTTTTGACAAAATTCAGCTATCTCCTGATTCGTTCCTGGTTCTTGATGCATAAAATCATTTGAAGGAAAACCAACAATTACAAAATTTTGATTTTTATACTTCTGAAAAACTTCTTCTAATTGTTTATACTGAGGAGTCAAACCACATTTAGAAGCAGTATTTACTAGCAAAATCTTTTTTCCTTTTAATGAAGAAAAATCAAATTCTTTTCCAGACAAATCTTTCACTTTATACTGATGAATAGATTGTTTACTAACTGGAACATCACTTACAACCTCGTTATTTTCTTTAGCACTCATACACATCCCCATTAATAAAACTGATAACATTAAAATTTTCATACACATCGATTTATTTTGTTCAAAGATAAATTAATTTTATTAAACAAAACAAAACTCGAATACAATAAGCAACAAATAAATTCAATAATTAATTTTCTTTCACTTTTCGGAACATTTTTTGTGATTCTACGAATAATATAATTGTATGAATAAAATAATCTTTTTCTTTTTGGTGTTGATTCAATTCCAATTATTAAGCCAAACCGAATATACCGGACTATGGCAAGGAATATTAATTCAAGACGGAAAAACAATTGACCAAGGAAACATAATCTACCTTAACATAATCAATACCAAAGGTTTGATAGAAGCAAAAACGAAAGAAGAATTATATGGAACTGAATTATTTGCAGTAAAAAAAATAAAACCAGAAATAAAAGGTGACATACTATCATTTAAACAAACCAATATTGAAAAGAAAAAAATATCTTCTAAAACAAATTGGTGTTTATTTGATGGACAATTAAAATACATTGACAGTACTGGCTATTTAGAGGGGAAATACACCAGCTCAGATTGTAAAAGAGTATCTGGTAAAATTGTTCTTTACCGATCCAAAAATAAATTTAATGACACCGAAACACCTATTCAAACTCATATTTGGTTCGATCAATTCAAAAAAGATTTAAAAAATGGTGAAAATGCACCAGAAATTAGAGAATTGGAAAGGAAGAATTTTATATTCCAACCTGTATATTTCGATTATGATAAAGATGAAATCAAACCGGAATATTTTCCATTTCTTATTCATCTAATTAAAGTTGTGAATGGTCATACCGATTTAAGAATCAAAGTGGTAGGCAATACTGATAGTGATGGCTCTGACATATATAACGAGGATTTATCTAGAAGAAGAGCACAAGCTATAACCGATTTCTTTATTGAACATGGATTAAGTCAAGATCGTCTAAAAATAGAATTCAATGGAGAAAAAAAACCAATTGATAATAATAAAACACCAGAAGGAAAACAAAAAAACCGGAGAGTCGATTTTGAATTTATTTGATAAATGAATACAATCAATAAAAAGTTAATATTTTGTTGATAAATCCTCCATTATTTTCGGATTTAAATCGATTTAAACCACCTTCGTTCACTATATTTGTGGGTTCATCAAATAATCCCGAATTCAAAGGAAAAATATGAGTGAAGATTTAAAGAATCAAGATTATTCAGCGGATAATATCCAGATATTAGAAGGTTTAGAAGCCGTTCGTAAACGTCCAGCCATGTACATTGGTGACGTAGGAATTAAAG
>CALPVI020000003.1 GCA_943326975.2 Actinomyces viscosus
CATGAATATGATCATATTGAAGGTATATTGTTTACAGACCACTTATCTGCAATTAAGAAAAAGTTAATTTCTAAAAAACTTCAAAATATTTCTAAAGGAGATGTTAATGTTGATTATAGAATGAAATTTCCAGCTGCTAAAAAAGGAAGATAGATATGAAAATCA
Organism: Actinomyces viscosus; assembly: GCA_943326975.2. GTDB lineage: Bacteria > Bacteroidota > Bacteroidia > Flavobacteriales_D > Crocinitomicaceae > CAIUKX01. The sequence continues at coordinate 166 of CALPVI020000003.1, forward strand.
GTGTATTTTATATTGTCTTTTTTTTGTTACTAATTGTAAGTTGTGCAACTGAAACAGATGGTAATCCTACAACTACTTCTATTTTGAAAGAGAAGATTATTTCATTTGAAGATTCTATAATTTCATTTCAGGATCATAACGAAAAAGTACCTCAACGATTAAATGATAGTTTGATTTCTAATCTTGTTCAATTTTATCAGAGATTTCCAAAAGATAACTCTGCTGGAAAGTGTTTAGATAAAATTCAAATGTATTATTCTGGAAATGGCTTTTATTTGCTTGCTGTAAAATATGCAGATACGTTACTAAAGAACTATCCAAAATATGCAAATAGAGCAATGGTTCTAGAAGGGCAAGCTGTCAATTTTGATATGTTTGTTGTTCCGAGAGATACTAATAAAGTTAAATATTATTTTAGTTTACTTTTGAAAGAAAACCCCTTGATGGATAAAGACAAAAAAAAGGGAATAGAATTAAGATTAAAGCATATAAAATTAAACTTTGAAGAATTTGTTCAATTTCAGGCATCAAATTTGAAGAGTGAAAAATAGGGTGTTAATAATCTGTTAAACTGATGAATTATTGGATAACTCTTATTATTTTTGAATTAATTACATAACACAAACAATTACAGACCATGAAAAAGTTATTATTTTCTTTATTATTGTTATTAGTAGGCATTTTATTTACTAACAAAGTTTCGGCTCAAATTGAAAGTGGAGCAAAAATTGATTTTTCAAAAGAAACACATGATTATGGAACTATTAAATATGGTGCGGATGGAACGTGTACTTTTGAATTTAAAAATTCAGGAAATGAACCACTTATCATATCAAATGCAAAAGGATCTTGTGGATGTACAGTTCCAGTTTGGCCTAAAGAACCAATAGCTCCAGGAGCAAAAGGTGTTATTACGGTTAAATATGATACGAAAAGAGCTGGTGCAATAAATAAAACAGTTACCATTACATCCAACGCAGTTAATGAACCAAATAAGATAGTTCGAATTAAAGGAAATGTATTGCCTGCTCCAGAGGATGGAACACCTATAAACAATGCAGGACCTTCTTCTAATTAATTCATCAATGTTCAAAAAAAATATACTTTTTATTTTTTTATTTCTAAACTCCGCATTTTGTTTTACTCAAAATGCGGAGTTTAGCATTAAAGAGGGGGTAAAGAAATTTGGATCGGTTAAAGAGGGCGAAATAATAGAGCATGTTTATGAATTTAAAAACACGGGTAATTCACCTTTAATAATATCGGATTACTCAGTAGCTTGTAAATGCACTCAAGTGTTCTTTTCAAAGGAGCCATTACTTCCCAATCAAACAGGTCAAGTTAAAATTGTTTTCGACACAAAAGGTAAGTATTTACATCAAGATAGAATTGTATATCTATTTGTAAACACAAAAAAGAAAATAGTGAAACTTAGATTTAAAGTATATGTGATTCCTAATGAAAAAAAAGATTAATATTTAACTACTAAGTAAAAATAAGTATTAAAAATTATTATTTTTTATGAACATTAAATTAAGGCCATCTTTTTTTTACTAATTTTGATTCATCATTAAATTCACAACTCTTGAATTTTTAAAAATCAAGAAAAAAAATATAAAATATTATGTACAAATTATTACTTGTAGCTTTTTTTTCAACTTCAATCATATTTGCTCAAGAAGAAGATAAATCAAAACCATATAATCAATTTTCAATTGATGGAGGTATTGGGTTAAATAAGGGATTGAAATCATTTACTAATGGTTATTCTTCAAAATTAAGCCCGATTAGTTTGAATCTAGGTGTAAGATACATGTTCAATCAAAAGTTTGGTTTAAAATTGGATATGGGATATGATAATTTGATGAAATCAAGTTCAAGTTTAGACTATACTTCTCAATACACAAGAGGTTCAATTCAAGGTGTAGTTAATTTAGCTACCATATTTAATTTTAATAAATTCACAACCAATTTTGGTTTATTAGGTCATTTAGGTACTGGTTTTTCTGCATTGTGTGGTAAAGATTTTGGTTTAATTAAGAAAGCTGATAATACAATTAATTTAATTGTTGGACTTACTCCTCAATATAAAATTAACGAACGTGTTGCAGTGTATTTGGATCTTGCCTATACGTCTAATTTGATGTCTGATTATAATTACGATTTAAAATCAAGAATTTCACCTTCACCTCAAAAGTCGGTTACCTCATTGTTTAATACAACGATAGGAGTATCATATAAAATAGGAAAAGCTGAAAAACATTATGATTGGATAATGAAGAAAGTAGTTCCTGTTCAAGATACTGTTAAACCTGTTTCAACAAGCATTCAAGATACAGTTAAAGAATCTGTTAAAACTGTTCCTTCAGAGCCAGGAGTAAATAAACAAGAGTTTAATGAGGATACATTAAATGTTGGTAAGACTATTGAAACGATTAAAAATGTAGAGGGTAAACCAGTTAAGACTGTTGTTCAAGTTAATGAAAACACTCAGTCAATTAATGGTATGAATGGATTGTTCTATACTGTTCAGATTGGTGCTTATAATTATTATATGAAAGTTGAAAGTCATAAAAAATTAGAAAGTGTTTATATGATTACTTTACCGGATGGAAAAGTTAGATTCTGTACAGGTGTTTTTGCAAATGAAAAAGATGCTTATCAATTACTGTATAAAGCTAGAGAGTTAGGTTTCTCAGATGCATTCTTGACAGCTTATTATAATGGTATTAGAATACCTGTATTTAAAGCTAGAGAGTTATTGAGGCAGAATGGTCCTGGTATAATTGATCCAAAAGCAATTAAATAAATTAGTATAGTTTATTAAAAAACAGAAAGAGGGTAACTTTGGTTATCCTCTTTTTTTCTGCCATTTTGAATGAATGGTTGTAAAGTATTATGTCAACTTGTCTTATTTTGGAACGTGGCAAAATCTTTGATTAAAAGAATTTATCAAAATTATAAATATGTCTGAAGAAAAAGAATTGAATAATGAGCATGAAATTCATGTAAATGAAGAAGTAAAAGATAATGTTGAAGAAACTTTGAGTTCTGAAGAAAAAATAACTGAAAATGTTGAGTTAACTTGGGAAGATAAGTACAATGATGTTAATGATAGATTTTTACGTTTGTATGCAGAATTTGATAATTTCAGAAGACGAACAAACAAAGAAAAATCAGATTTAATAATAAATGCAGGAGCAAGTGTGTTAAAAGACATGCTTCCTGTTTTAGATGATTTTGAAAGAGCTATTTCAAACAATGAAACTTCTGAAGATTTAACAGGTGTAAAAGAAGGTTTTATTTTAATTTATAATAAGTTTAAAAACACACTTGAATCAAAAGGTTTAAAACCGATGGTTTCAAAAGGTGAAGTTTTTGATTCTGAATTACATGAGGCAATTGCTAATGTACCTGCACCATCTAAAAAAGAGGTGGGCAAAGTGATTGATGATGTTGAGAAAGGATATTTGTTAAATGATAAAGTTGTCCGATTTGCAAAAGTAGTCGTAGGACAATAATTTTTTATGTTTCAATCACAGAAAGATGAGTAACAAAAGAGATTTTTATGAAGTTTTAGGTGTATCGAAAAATGCAAATGAGGCTGAAATAAAAAAAGCATATCGTAAAATGGCAATTAAATATCATCCGGATAAAAACCCTGATGATAAAGCTGCTGAAGAGAAATTTAAAGAAGCTGCTGAAGCATACGAAGTATTAAGTGATGCTGATAAAAGAAGCCGTTACGATCGTTTTGGTCATGCTGGAATGGGTGGTGCTGGTGGTTTTGGCGGAGGAATGGATATGGACGATATCTTTTCTCAGTTCGGTGACGTTTTCGGTGGCGCTTTTGGTGGAGGTAGTTTTGGTGGAAGCCGTGGAGGTGGAGGATCAAGAACTGCTAGAGGTACTAATTTGAGAGTTAAAATGAAATTAACTCTAGAAGAAATTGCTGAGGGAGTAACTAAAAAAATTAAAGTAAATAAATTAGTTAATGCTGATGGAGTTACATATAAAAGTTGTTCAACTTGTAATGGATCTGGAAGAATTACTAGGGTAGCTCAAACTTTTTTAGGTGCTATGCAAACTCAGTCAACTTGTCATAGTTGCCAAGGTGCTGGTAAAATGATTGATAAAAGACCTTCTGATGCAGATGCTCAAGGATTAAAGCGTCAAGAAGAAGTGATTGAGGTACAGATTCCTGCTGGAGTTGAAGAAGGTATGCAATTAAGTGTAACTGGTAAAGGAAATGCTGGACCTTTTAATGGGATGCCTGGAGATTTAATTGTTGTGATTGAAGAAATTCCTCACGAAGAATTAAGACGTGAAGGAGAGAATATTCATTATGAAGCTTTTGTAAATTTTGTTGATGCAGTTTTAGGGGAGTCTATCGAAATACCAACAATTGGTGGAAAGGCTAAAATAAAAATTGAACCAGGTACTCAAAGTGGAAAGATGTTAAGACTGAAAGGCAAAGGATTACCTGTTCTTCAACGTCATGGACATGGTGATTTATTTGTACATATAAATGTTTGGACTCCTAAAAAAGTATCAAAAGAAGAAAGGGACTTATTGGAGAAATTGAAAGAAAGTGACAATTTTAAACCAAGCCCAGACGGAAATGAAAAAGGATTTTTTCAAAGAGTAAAGGACATGTTTCAATAAATAATACTTAATTTTAAAAGGCTTTGAATTTCAAAGCCTTTTTTTTGTTTGATTATGTTTTTTATTTCGAATTCTATTCATGAAGAGGGAAGTTCTAGAAAGTATTTCTTCACTCTTTTATTAGTTGTTTCAAGTTTTATTACTTTGGGACAGCTTCCGTTATTATTTATTCAAAATTATATAACAAATAAAAACCCGAATGTTATTGATCTGAATGATCTATTAAATGTTATAGGTTATAATTCGTTTTTCGCGTTAATTCTATTTCCTTTTTTTGTTGCTTTATTTGTTTTACTTATTTGTATTAAGTATATACATAAAAGACCTTTGTTAAGCTATTTTACTGCAAGGCTAAAATTTGATTGGGCTAGATTCTTTTTTAGTTTCATTTTGTGGGGAGGAATAAGTTTTGTTTTTTTAGTGATAATGTTGTTTTCTGGTGCATCAATAGATTTTCAATTTGATATAATTAAATTCTCGATTCTTTGTTTGCTATCATTTACATTATTAGTCTTTCAAACTTTTTTCGAAGAAGTTTTTTTTAGAGGTTATATATTACAAGCAATTTTTAAGTTGTTTAAAAATGGTGGGGTGAGTGTCGTTTTTGTTGGTGTATTGTTTGGTATGCTTCATTCGTCTAATCCTGAAGTAGAGGCACTTGGTCCTTATTTAATATTGTATTATATTTTCAGTGGAATATTTCTTTCGTTGGTTGTTTTGTTTGACGATGGATTAGAATTGTCTTTTGGTTATCATGCTGTTAATAATATTTTTGCAGCTATTATTTTAACAAATGATTGGCAAGCATTTAGGACAGATGCATTATTTGTTGATTTAAGTCCGGCTGCATTTGGCTTGGAAAATATACTAACGATTATTTTGATTCAGCCATTAATGCTTTTCATTTTTGCAAAAAAATATAAATGGACGAATTGGAGAGAAAAAATAAAACATTTTAAAAGTATAAAATGAAGGCAGAATTAATAAGTATTGGTGATGAATTATTGATTGGTCAAACAGTTAATACAAATGTTGCTTGGTTAGGTATGCAATTGTCTTTAATGGGTATTTCAGTAGTTCGTTCCCTGTCAATTCAAGATGATGAGAGTGAAATCTTCAATGCTATTGATGAATCATTAACTAATGTTGATTTAGTAATTGTAACGGGTGGATTAGGTCCAACAAAGGATGATATAACGAAACATGTTTTATGTCGTTATTTTCAAACTGAGTTAGTAATTAATGATCAGGTATTAGAAAGAGTGACAAAATTTTTTAAGGATAGAGGAAGAGAAATGTTGGATGTAAATATTCAGCAAGCTGCTTTGCCAAAAGATACTTTTGTTTTAGATAATCTTCAAGGTACTGCATCTGGTATGTGGTTTGAAAAGAATGGAAAAGTGCTAATTAGTTTACCTGGGGTGCCTTATGAGATGAAAGGTATTATGGAACAATTTGGATTTGATAAAATCAAAAAATATTTTAAAACATCCTCTATTTATCATCAATCTGTTCTTTTGCAAGGTATTGGAGAATCTTTTCTCGCAGAAAGAATGAAGGAATGGGAAGATGATATCCGAAATTCAGGTTTAGGTTTGGCTTACCTGCCTTCAGTAGGTAATTTGAAACTAAGAATAACATCTTTCAAAGGTGGTGATGATAGAGATAAAATAGAAAATTATTTTCAACAATTACGCATAAAGCTTCCTCAATATGTTTATGGCAAAGGAGATGATACTTTAAGTGGTGTTGTTGGTGAAATTTTGAAAAGTAGGGGGCTTACAATTGGAACAGTTGAAAGTTGTACAGGCGGATCTTTAGCACATTTAATTGTTTCTTCACCAGGGGCATCTAACTATTTCAAAGGAAGTTTTTTGACATATAGTAGTGAGTTGAAAGAAAAGCTAGTAGATGTTAAAAGGACCCTAATTGAACAATTTGGAGTAGTTAGTCAAGAGGTTGTAGAAGCTATGGCTATAAATGGTATGCATAAATTGGGGGTAGATGTATGTTTATCTACAACTGGTATTGCAGGTCCTGACGGTGGTTCTGACGATGTGCCGGTAGGTACTGTTTGGATTGGAATTGCAATTAAAGGTGAAGTTACAGCTTATAAATTTCAATTTGGAAATAATCGAGAGAGAAATATACAATTAGCTAATTTATCAGTGTTAAACTTACTGAGATGTAGGCTGTTAGAAATTAGTGTAGAAAAAAAATAAAAAACATTTGTGTATTCGGTAAAAAATAACTTACTTTGTACTCGCTTTAAGAATTAGGATATAATAATTAAGAAATGTCACGAATTTGTCAATTAACGGGTAAGTCGGTAATGGTTGGAAATAATGTTTCACATTCAAACCGCAAAACGAAACGTAAATTTTACCCAAATTTAATAACAAAGAAATTTTTCATTCCAGAGAATGAAGAGTTTATTACTTTGAAAATATCAACTTCTGCGTTAAGAACAATTAACAAAAAAGGGATTTCTGCTTGCCTTAAAGAGGCTCGTGAGAAAGGTTATTTAAAATAATCCTAGTTTGTCCGTTGTGAAATGGTAGAATAAAAAAGTTATAAAGATGGCTAAGAAAAGTAAAGGAAATAGAATTCAAGTAATTCTTGAATGTACAGAGCACAAAGATTCAGGTCAAGCTGGAACTTCTCGTTACATTACAACTAAAAACAGAAAGAATACTCCAGAGAGATTGGAGATTAAAAAATTCAATCCGATTTTAAGAAGGTACACTGTTCATAAAGAAATTAAATAGTTAGGACATGGCAAAGAAAGTAGTAGCATCATTACAAAAAGGTGGTGGTAAAGAACATACAAAAGTTATTAAAATGGTAAAATCTGACAAAACAGGTTCTTACTCATTTAAACAAGAAATTGTACACAACGATAAAGTTAAAGAGTGGTTTGATAAAAACTAATTTTTTAAATTATCTAATAATACACTTTAAGCTTCCTTTTTGTTAAGGGAGCTTTTGTTATTTTTAATATATATGGCATTTTTCGGATTATTTTCAAGGGACAAAAAAGAAAGTTTAGATAAAGGTCTAGAAAAAACAAAACAAAGTTTTTTTGGAAAATTAGCTAGAACACTTATTGGTAAGTCTAAAGTTGATTCTGAGGTATTAGATAACTTAGAAGAGATTCTTATTTCATCTGATGTTGGAGTAGAGACAACACTTAAGATAATCGAAAGAATTGAAACAAGGGTATCAAAAGATAAAGTACTTGGTACAGATGAATTAAATTCTGTATTAAGAGAAGAGATAGCAGCTTTACTTGAAGAAAATAATGCATCTGACAGTATAGGTTTTGACGTGCCTAAACATGATGGTAATAATCCGCATGTAATTATGGTAGTAGGTGTAAATGGAGTAGGTAAAACAACTACAATTGGTAAATTAGCTCATCAATTTAAAAAATCAAATAAAAAAGTTGTATTAGGAGCAGCAGATACCTTTAGAGCGGCAGCTGTAGATCAATTAATAATTTGGTCTGAAAGAGTTGGTGTGCCAATAGTTCAACAAGGTATGGGAGCTGATCCAGCTTCAGTTGCTTTTGATGCATTGCAATCTGCTAAATCTCAAAATGCGGATGTTGTTATAATTGATACTGCAGGGAGACTTCATAATAAGGTTAACTTAATGAATGAATTAAGTAAAATTAAAAGAGTGATGGATAAAGTTGTTCCAGGTGCGCCTCATGAAGTTTTATTAGTATTAGATGGTTCAACTGGACAAAATGCATTTGAACAAGCTAAACAATTTTCTATTGCAACAGATATTAATGCGTTAGCTATAACTAAATTAGATGGTACTGCTAAAGGGGGAGTTGTAATCGGTATATCGGATCAAATGAAAATTCCAGTAAAATATATAGGAATTGGAGAGGGTATAGATGATTTACAATTGTTTCATAAAGATGAATTTGTAGATTCTCTTTTTTCATAGAAATTTAAGCTATCTAATTTAGATAGCTTTTTTTTATTCTGCTTTTCCCAAAATAAATTTCAAATTTTCTTTACCTGATATAATTTTCTCTAAATTCTTAGAGACGTTTATAGCTCTTTCAATTCTTTTGTCAGAAGACTTTACTTGTAAAACGTGATAAATTATGTATCTTTTTTTACTAGGTGTTAATAAATCAAATTTGATTTTTGCTTCCAGAGATTGATTAAACACCTCAATTAATTCTATCGGCATATCGAAGCCAAACTCTGAATTATCTTTTTGTAAAGTTATCGATACAGTATCTAAAAAATGAAGATTTAATTTTTTCATCCTAGCATTTGATAGTGTAATATATCCTTTTCCTTCACCAAGAGCTACAATTCCAGCTTGCCATTCGATTTGATTGTTTAAAATAATTTTGACGCGGTGATTTAATTTCGCTTTTTTTTCATTTTCGTTGAGCTTCTCAATTATACTATTCGAAATTTCAACATAAAATAATTTTAATTTTTCTAATTTATCAATTTTTGATTCGAATTCTATTATTTCAACTAAAGGCATATTCAAAGTTAGGAAATTCTGGTTAAAATATTAACGTCTTTATCTATTTTTAATATTTAATAAATGATGTTTAAGGCTTACCTTTATCATCAAATTTAAAGTTCAAAAAACAAGAATATGAAATTAGCTTCTATAAAAGATGGTTCTAGAGATGGACAATTAGTTGTTGTAAATAAAAGTTTATCAATGGCTGTTAAAGTTCCTCAAATTGCAAAAACAATGCAACAAGCATTAGATACTTGGAGTTCATCAGAGGATCAGTTGAAAAAAGTATATAAAGATTTAGAGAATGGTTTAGTTCAAGACGCTTTTGAATTTGATAGTACGAAAGCAATGGCACCAATTCCAAGAGCATACCATTGGGCTGATGGAAGTGCATACGTTACGCATGTTGAGTTAGTAAGAAAAGCTAGAAATGCTGAATTGCCTGAATCTTTTTGGACAGATCCATTAATGTATATGGGAGCGTCAGATGCATTTATCGGAGCAAATGATCCTATTGAAATTGAAAATGAAGAGTGGGGGATTGATTTTGAATCTGAAGTTGCTGTAATAACGGATGATGTACCAGCAGGTATCACAGCGGAAAATGCACGTAAAAGAATTAAATTAGTTACGATAGTAAATGATGTTTCTTTAAGAAATTTAATTCCAAATGAATTATCTAAACAGTTTGGATTTTATCAATCAAAACCATGGACAACTTTTGCGCCTGTTGCGGTAACTTTGGATGAGTTAGATGATGCTTGGGATGGTGGTAAGTTACATTTACCATTAGTTTCAACTTTGAATAATACAAAAATTGGATCTCCAAATGCAGGTGTTGACATGACATTTGATTTTGGTCAATTGATAGCGCATGCTGCTAAGTCTAGATCTCTAATGGCTGGAACTGTAATTGGTTCTGGAACTGTAGCAAATAAAGGAAGTTTAGATGGTTCAAGTTGTTTAGCTGAAGTTAGATGTCTTGAAATAATAAAAGAGGGTAAACCATTAACTTCATTTATGAAATTTGGAGATAAAATTGAAATTGAAATGACGAATAAAAATGGCGAATCCATTTTTGGAAAAATAAGTCAAGTTGTTAAAAAATATGAAGTACCAGCTTAATAGTATTTAAGTAAAAAAAAATCCGTTAGTGAATTACTAACGGATTTTTTTTATTTTTTATATTCTTGAATTAATCCAAGAACTTGATATTTCCCTAGATGCAAATTCTATTTTGTTTCGATCCTTAATAGAATTCCAAATCTCATCGATTCCATGTTCTAAAGCCTCTTTTTCTTCTTCCATTGCTGTGTACATAACTTTTGGATCAGTAAAATAATGTTTTACAAAATTAGTGTCAAAATTACCAGAAGTAAAAGCCTCATGTTTCAAGACATATTTACCAAAATCCAATGTTGTTTTGATACCTGAGATTTGATATTCATCTATTGCTTCAATTGTTCTTCTAATTGCGTCCTCACGCGTTTTTCCCCAAACAACTAGTTTTGCAATCATAGGATCATAATAAATTGGAATATCCATTCCTTCAACAAAAGCATCGTCTACACGAACACTTCTACCTGAGGGAATTCTGTAACGTTTTAGATTTCCAATATCAGGAACAAATCCGTTTAAAGTATCTTCAGCGTAAACTCGTACTTCGATAGCATGGCCTTTAATAGATAATTGATCTTGAGATAATGGCAGGTTCTCTCCACGAGCTACACGTATTTGCCATTCAACTAAATCTAACCCAGTAATTTCTTCGGTAACGGGATGCTCAACTTGTAATCTTGTATTCATTTCCAAGAAATAGAAATTTAAGTCAGCATCTAATAGAAATTCAACTGTTCCAGCGCCTTTGTAATTACATGCTTTACAAACAGCTACAGCAGCTTCACCCATTTGTTTTCTTAGTTCTGGAGTTAAAACTGCACTTGGAGCTTCTTCAATAACTTTTTGATGACGACGTTGAATACTACATTCTCTTTCAAATAAATAAACTGTATTTCCAGCGTTATCTGCAAAAACTTGAATTTCAATGTGTCGAGGTTTTGTTACAAATTTTTCGATGAAAACAGCATCGTCTCCAAAAGAGGATCTTGCTTCGTTTTGTGCTAATTTCATTTGTTCAGCAAATTCAGCAGAGTTTTCTACTAAACGCATTCCTTTACCACCACCACCAGCAGATGCTTTTATTAATACTGGGTAGCCAACTTCTTCAGCAATAATAATTGCTTTATTAACATCCGATATCGCTTCGTCAACTCCAGGCACTAAAGGAACATTGTAACTTTTAACGGCTTGTTTTGCGCTTAGTTTATCTCCCATTACTTCCATCGCTTCAGGTGACGGACCGATAAATGTTATACCTGCAGCTTCAGCTTTCTTTGCAAAATTTGAGTTTTCTGAAAGGAAACCGTAGCCAGGATGAATCCCATCAACACCTAAATTTTTGCAATGTTCAAGAATTAGATCTTGTTTTAAATAACTTTCAGAAGAAGGACTTTCTCCAACATAGACTGCTTCATCAGCTTCTAAAACATGCGGAGCATTTCTATCTGCATCTGAGTATATAGCAACACTTGCTATGTTCATTTTTTTTAATGTACGGATAACTCGTCTAGCGATTTCACCTCTATTTGCAATTAAAACTTTTTTCATAACGAAGTCTTTTAACTTAATTTCATTTCAAATAATTTGAGTTTATTTTTACTTTCAAATTATATAATAACAAATGTAATAAAACTTTAAAAAAGTTAGCGTGAATATAGAAATAAATCGATTTAGTTTTAGTTAGGGATTGGTGTTTGGTTTTTTCTTCTTTTATTAGGAAATTTCTTAGTTTTTCTGAAAGGATCTAGAATATATTGTATGAGTTTAAAGTCTTCTACAGAATTAAAATCTTCTTGGTAGTGGAATCCAGCACCTTGTGTAAATAAGCCTAATTGTTTTTCTTGAATTACAGTATTGTCATTCGATTGGTTAAAAATATTGAAACGAACACTTCCTGATTCATTTAGTAAGTATTCAATATTAATATCTCCCATAAAAGCATTTTGATTTGTAGTTGTTGATGCTGGAAGAGTAGAAGTAGTTCCTGAGGAAGATGAACTTGAATTGGAGGTTGTCGTATTAGATGCACTTATTGTACTTGTAATAATAATTTTATTACCAATCTGTTTTGTTACACCAATTTGTTTATTTTCCAAGTTGACTTTGATCTTATAATCTTTGGAAACTTGTGAAAGCATAGTGTTTAACTGATTGGAAACTAAATCTAAAGCAGCGCTTCCATTTGCAGAAGTAGAACCTTGTAATGGTTGGAATTTTTGCCATAATAACAACGAGAAAAATTGTCTATTTAATTCATCTTTGTCTGTTCTGATTCTTGACAATAAATTTTGACCTTCACCCGTTACGTTAGGAGCTTTGATGTCGAAAGTAATTGCAGGTTTAAATAATGATTCAGATAAATTAATAAAACACTGAACATTTTGATTTCCAGTTGATGTTGCACCACTTATTTTGTCTGGTGAAATATCTGCTAAATTCGTTTTTACTTCAAAATAAGATTGCAAGTCTACGTATGCATTATAAGGATCTCCTGTCCATGTAATTGAACCTTGTTGAATAGTTAGAGATTTATTGATAGAGCCCATTACAAAATTGTAATTTCCTTTTTTAACGTTGAAAGTTCCTTCCATTTCAACATCCCCAAGATTATTAAGAGTGACTGCAATACTTCCATTACCAGTGGCGAATAATTCATCCCCTGTTTTATCACTAAATAATACCTTTAGTTGTGCGTCTGGAGTAACCTCAAAGTTTAAATCCAATGAAACACCTGTGAAATCTATTTTAGGAAGTTGATTTCTAGAAGAATCCAATTTATGAGTGAATTTAATAAAGCTTTCATCATCTTCAATTTCTTCAGAGCCATACATTGGGAAAAATATTTTTGTATCCTTTTGAGTTTTTAAGTTAACAGTTACTTCTAAATTATCAGCAAACCCAAAAATATTTGCTGTACCTGTTGCATATCCTTTTCCGAAATAAACGTCTCCATCCTTATAGTTGGTATTTGTAATAAGAAATTTCTCAAGCGGCGCAGGTTTCCACTTTAAAAACGGATCTTTATTATAATAGTCATCTTCTAAATTGAATGCTAAATCAAAATTCCAATTTGTGAAATTAGAATGATAAATAGAGCCAGAAACTGAACCAGTATTTCCTTCTTGGTCTTGAACAGGCATATAATCTATATAGAATCCATATTTGTCCGCTTTGATTTTACCTGAAATACCAAAATTTAATCCGAGTATGTCGATTTGCGTATTTCCATTTTCAAGATTGACCATTCCATTTAAAATAGGTTCGTCTAAAGTCCCAGAAACTTTTATTTTTCCATTTAAGCTGCCACTTATATTGTTCATTACTTCTGGATCCATAAAGGCGTTTGTGAATTTTAAATCTGTATGATCAAAATTCAATAGAAAATCTAAATTGTTATCTGTTCGATTTACAAAATAATTACCTTCAAAGGCAAACGTATTTACATTTTTGTATATCAGATTCCCCGTTAAACCAAAACTGTTATTTATTCTATTCCACTGAGATTGAACAAAAATATTTCCAACTTCATGATTGTCGATTATTAAATCTTGTATATTGGCATCACCTATATAGTTCAAATTTTCATATGGATTTGAAATGTATCCCCAACCATTTACAAGACCTTTTAATTTAACAGTTGAACCTAAAAGTGAACTTAAATCATCTAGATTTAAATCATTCACTTTGAAATTTAATTTATCATCATCATTTGTTGAAATTTTACCATTTATTTCGATGTATTGTTTTTCTCTCTCAAGTAAAAAATTCTGAACAAAGATATTGTTACCTTGAATATCAATAGTTGCGTCATTTTTGATATCCCATCTTTTTTGTTTTAAAGCAAAAAATGAAGGGTTTAATAAAATTGAAAATTTGTCTAATCCTAAAACAGTTGTATTCCAACTTATTTTAGAATTGTTTTCGGTTAATGGATTCCAAGTTAATTCAGAAAGTAAAGAATCTTTTTTCCCATTACTTACAAAGTGAACATCATCAATATTTATACTGTCATTTAGATATAATTTTTTCAGTTTGTAATCAGCAGTTAACTCCGTTGAACTCAATTTTTGATTTACTGAAATGCCTTCCATTTGAATTCCTTGGTAGTTAATTGCAGTTGAAGTAATTTTCATTGAGAAGTTTTCTGTTTCACTGACATAATTACCGCTAATTTTGGTTCCTTTAGAAACAACTAAATCTGGAACAAAAACGGTTAAAAATTCATTTATTTCTTTGATTTCAATTGCATATTCAAAATGGTTGTTTGTTTTGATTTTTTTGAGTTTGTTTTTTGATTTTTTATTCGATTTTAAAAGGCTTTTTGGTTTAATAATTGCTGGAAAAACCTTACTAAATTGATTTTCGAAATCTCCTAATACAGTACTGAAATCAACTTTTCCTTTAAATGTGGTATTGACTAAATCACTTTTGATGGATAAAATATCTTCTTCAGGACTTCTATCAACATTGATAGTTAGAGCAGGGATAGAAAAATGATTTTTTCCAGCTGTATATTCTAAACCGTTCATTTTAACAGTTCCATACAAAGTGTTAGATGAATTTCCTACCAAGTCAATTCTGAAATTTGAGCTTAGTTGACTATTATCAATGTGATTAATATTTAAATTATTTAGAATAGCCTTTGATAAATCGACATCGAATACCATGTGTTGAATACCATTAAAGTCAATAAAACCATCGTAAACAAGATTTAAATTGTCGTCTTTTACTTCTATTTTTGCGTCAAAGACATTGTCTATAAATGTACCATCCTCAACAAAAACATTTTTATAAGTATAATCCAAATAGTCAAAGTGATTAATATCACCTTCGATATCATTGAATTTGATATTTGCAATTGAAAAGGCTTCTCCACTCAAAAAAACTGTCCCATCTATTAATCCAAAGTTTTCATCATTTAGAAACTTATCTAATTTGAATTTTTCAATTTTTATATCGTATTCACTTGCTTGAGATCGTTCGAAGAGATAAGATTTATTAACAGGATTTTCAGTAAGCATGATGCCGTTATCAAATTTAACAGAACCAATTGCTGTTTTTAATCTGTTTGCAGCTACAACAAATTGAGAATGAAAACCATCAATTTTTAAATTATGTGCTTCAAAATAACCTAACCTTTCTATGTATTTATCTAATTTTACAAAACCACCGCCTTCATCCTTCGGTAATCGAATCTTTTTAAGATCATTTAACGAAATGAATGCATAATCTATTTTTTCTTGAAAAAAGGCACTTTTAAAATTTCTAAAGTCAGGTAGGTTAATAGTACCAGTGATTTTTGTGTTTTTTCCTGTTAAGAGTTCGAAATTAGATATTTTTAGATCTTTAACACGTTTAGTTACATTTGCTTTGATTTTTACTTGTTGCTCCATTCCCTCAAGATAAGTAGCAAAATAGGAAACGTCTTTTAGTGAAACAGATGATGTGTTGATAATTGAATTAAATGAAACACTATCTTCAAATGAATAAACACATTGGTATCTGTCCATTAATAAATTCATTTTTGGCGCGTAAATTACTGAAAGTGGAGTTTTAATTTTTAAATGATCTAATAAAATTCCTTTCGGTGATACTTTGTAATTAGTTTTAAAATCAGATAAGACAAAACCACATTTTTCAATAGCTGATAAATTTTTGATTTTACCAGAAATTGTATCACCACTGATAGATATGTTATTAGAAATTAGATTGATTTTCTTTATTACAAGATGATCATAATCCATTCCAAATTTTGAATAGTATTTTCTATTATCATCATAATAGAAATTGATATTTTTTAATTCTAATTCATTTAACGCAACATCGATTGATTTGTTAGTTGAATTATTGCTTGAAGAGAAATAATCAGTTATAAACCAATAGTTGAAGTCACCTGTTTTTTTATCGCGGTTAACTTTTATTGTTCCATTTTCGATATCAATTGCTCTTACAGTAAATTTATTTTTTCGAAGATTCAGTTTACCGATTTTAAAATAAATATTTTTAATATGAGCAAGAGTATCTCTTTTTTGGTCCTTAATCAGTACATTGTTTAAAGACATTTTGTTGAATAATAAAATAGAAACACCTTCTACTTTGATTTCAGCTTTTAACTCTTTTGATAAATAATCGGTTGCAATTTGAGCTAAGTAGGTTTGAACTGTACTTGTTCTAATGAAAAAAAAGAAAAATAGTAAGAATATTAGAATCCATTCTAATGAAATTCCAATTATTCGTCCTATTATTTTCATTACTTTTGTCATTCAGTTACAAATTTACATAAAAGTTGAGTCAAAAAGACATAATTATATTAGGTATTGAGTCATCTTGTGATGATACTTCAGCAGCTATACTCAAAAACGAAGCCATTCTATCAAATATTATAGCAGGACAAGAAATTCATAAAATATATGGAGGTGTCGTACCTGAATTGGCAAGTAGAACACATCAACAAAATATTATACCCGTAGTAGATACAGCAATAAAAAAAGCAGGGATTTCTATAAATGACATTGATGCAATAGCTTTTACCAAAGGTCCTGGTTTACTTGGTTCTTTGGTTGTTGGGACTTCTTTTTCAAAAGCTTTTGCTCTAGGTTTAGGTATTCCAATGTTAGATGTAAATCATATGCATGGGCATGTATTAGCTCATTTTATTGATGATGAAGGAAAATCGAAACCCAAATTCCCTTTTATTTGTTTGACTGTTTCTGGTGGTCATACTCAATTGGTACTCGTAAAAGATTATCTCGATATGGAAGTGATTGGAAGTACTATTGATGATGCAGCTGGAGAAGCATTCGATAAATCAGCTAAAATGTTAGGATTCCCTTATCCTGGTGGTCCTTTTATTGATAAACATGCAAAATTAGGTGATGAAACAAAATTTATTTTTTCAAAACCATTATTAGCTGATTATAATTACAGTTTTAGTGGTTTAAAAACATCAATTCTATATTTTCTTCAGAAACAACAAAAAGAAAATGCAAATTTTATACAAGAAAATGTAGACGATTTGTGTGCATCCATTCAAAAAACTATTTTGGATATTTTGTTTGTTAAGCTAGTAAAGGCATCTAAAGAATTAGGAATAAGACATATTGCAATCGCAGGAGGTGTTTCGGCAAATTCAGGTCTTCGTAATCGATTGAAGGAAGTCGGTAAAAAATACAATTGGGAAATTTATATTCCAAAATTTGAATTTTGTACAGATAATGCAGCAATGATTGCAATTACTGGTAAATTTATGTTTGAAAAAGGTTTGTTTGCAAATCAATCAGTTACAGCTTCAGCAAGATTGAAAATGTAAAAAACATTAAATATTCGGTCAAAATGTCGAAATGTTTATCTAATTTCGCCCTTTAATCATTGATTTGAATTTGTATAATAAGATTTCATATATTTAAAAATACTAAAACTATTGAGCCATGAGTGAAACAACGACACCAGAAATAATTGAAAAAGAATTGATAGGTTCTTTATCTTTTCACGATGATAAGGTTGTTGTAAAACAACACCCAGAATTAAGAAAACAAATCGAAAACGCTACCCGTTTAGGTAATGCTGAGCATGGGAAAGTTTCTATTATTTTTCATGATGATCAAGGCTTAAAAAGAGTAGATACAACAATTTGGGCAAATGGAGCTAAATTTATTTGTTTAAAAGGTGGTGTTTGGATTCCAATCTCAAGAATTCTTGAAATTAAAATATAATTTATTGATTACTTACACTAAGTTTCAGTATAAATAGTAATAAAGGGGATTTTATCCTCTTTTTTTATGTTATAAAAGTTACAAAAGATGAGTTTTAAAAACGTAATTTTGTTAACACGGATAAAATAGGAATACAATCATTTTTTAATAATCAATTGATAGAGGATGAGTATTTTTCTATTTTTGAATAGAAATAAACATTATGAAAATTTTCTTTACAGTTTTACTTTTTTTGTTTTCAAAATCTAATTTTGCTCAAGATGCAGTAAAATGGAGTTTTGGCTTTAATTCAGAAGCAAATACAATTGAATTAAAAGTTAATTTAGCAGAAGGTTGGCATATTTATAGTCAAAAAAGTGAATTGGTTATTGGACCAGTTCCAACATCTATAACATTTAATGAAAATCAAAATATTAAGTTAATCGGAAAAGTAGAGGAGCCGAATCCAATTAAGGATTATGATGAAAATTTTGAAGATACTCTTGCTTTTTTTGAGAAAGAGGTTGTGTTTTCTCAGAAAGTGGAGTTTAGAGGAAATCATAGTATAGAAGGTGTTGTAAATTATATGATTTGCAATAGTTCAATGTGTCTACCACCCAAAGATGAATTGTTTAAAATCGAATTAAAGAAATAGTTTAAAATGAAAATGAATATGAAAACAAGTTTAAAAGTTGTGTTTACTTTTTTAATGCTTTTAGTTTCTGCTTTTTCAACTTTTGCTCAAATTGAATTACCAGAAGATAAAGTAAAATGGAAATTTTCAATTGAACAAAAAGGAGATGAAGCTACAATTATTGGTAAAGTAACAGTAATTGAGCATTGGCATATTAATGCAGTGAAAGTTCCAAAAGGCAGCTTTATTTTTCCTACTTCGATTACATTTACACCTTCAAAAAGTTTTAAATTGGTTGGTTCAGTGTTAGAACCAAAGCCGATATTTAAACACGATGATATTGCCGATGAAGATTTGTTTTATCACGAAGGATCGGTAGTTTTTAAACAAAAAATAAAAGTTTTAGATTCGAAAGATTTTTCAATTAATGGTATTTTTAATTTTCAAACATGTAATGATGTTAAATGTTTACCAGATCATTCTGCTACAATTTTAATTAAAGTAAAAGGTGTTGAAGGATTAGAATCAAATAAGTTGAAAGAAGAAGATTCGGTGGAAACTGCATCAATGTCAGTAAATTCAGAACAAGTTGATTCTTCGATGCTTTCTACAAAAGTTGCGCAAGATAAGTTTAATGAAACAAAAATAACGAAGGAGAATGACAATAAAGATGATAAATCAGTTTTAACAATTTTCATTTTATCATTTCTGAGTGGTTTAGCTGCTTTATTAACACCTTGTGTTTTTCCGATGATTCCAATGACAGTTAGTTTTTTTACAAAACAAAGTAAATCAAAAGCTGAAGGAATTAAAAATGCATCCATTTTTGGAATTTCTATTATATTGATTTATATTTTATTAGGTACCGCTGTGACCGCAATTTTTGGTGCAGATGCTTTGAATAAAATGTCAACAAATCCGTGGTTTAATTTTGTGTTTTTTATCTTATTAATAGTTTTTGCCGTTTCTTTTTTAGGAGCATTTGAGATAAGAATGCCAAATTCTTGGGTAAATAAAGCAGATAGTAAAGCCGACAAAGGTGGTTTGTTAGGTATTTTCTTTATGGCATTAGCATTGGCATTGGTTTCCTTTTCATGCACAGGACCAATAGTTGGGACTTTGATTGTTGAAGCAGCAAGCGTTGGAGGTATAACTCCAGTAATTGGAATGTTTGGTTTTTCACTTGCTTTAGCATTACCTTTTGCTCTATTCGCTTCATTTCCAGGTTGGATGAATTCGTTGCCTAAATCAGGTGGTTGGTTAAATTCAGTAAAAGTGGTACTTGGATTTTTAGAATTGGCTTTAGCTTTAAAATTCTTGTCAAATGCTGATATGACTTGGAATTTACATATGTTAGAAAGAGAGATGTTTATTGCTATTTGGATTGCTGTATTTATCGTATTAACGCTCTATTTATTTGGCAAAATAAGAATGCCACACGATAGTCCGATAGAAAAATTATCTGTCGGTAGAGTGTTGTTAGGAACTACAACTTTGCTTTTTGTTATTTATATGTTGCCAGGAATGTGGGGCGCACCTTTAAAAGTGATTAGTGCATTTCCTCCACCATTACAATATAGCGAGTCACCAACTGGTTTTGGAGGTGGAATTACAATCTCTCAAAAAGAAAAACCTGCAGGGTCACATTTAGGTCCTCAAAATATCAATGTTTTTCATGATTATGAAATTGCTTTAGCTTATGCAAAAGAAGTGAATAAACCATTATTTGTTGATTTTACAGGTATAAATTGTGTAAACTGTAGAAAAATGGAACAAAAAGTTTGGGGTGAAGATGGGATTATTGACAAGTTGTCAAATGATGTTGTAATTGTTTCACTTTATGTTGATGAAAGAACTCCTTTACCTGCAAAAGAGCAAGGTATATTTAAAACAAGAGATGGTAGAGAAATGGTTATTAAAACTACCGGTGATAAATGGAAATACATGCAAATTGAAAGATATAATATTCTAGCTCAACCTTATTATGTAATGCAAGATGTGAATGGAAAGGATTTAACAAATGGATCAGCAGATTATGAACATCATAATAATCCTTCAGTCTTTGAAAAATGGTTGCAACATGGTTTAGAATCATTTAAAGAGATAAAATAAGTTGTCATTGAATGATCCCACGAATAGTAATCGTGGGATTTTTTTTATCTTTACTTTATGAATGAATTTCTTCAAACACCCATTGAATACTTAAAAGGTGTTGGTCCTCAACGTGCAGAAATCCTTAAAAAGGAAGCTGGCATAAGGACCTTTGAAGATTTATTGTTTTATTTCCCTTTTCGATATATTAATCGTTCTCAATATCATACCATTGCTGAGTTGCCGCAATTAGATTCTTATGCCCAACTGAAAGGAAGAATTATTCAGGTAATTGACAAACCAGTAGGAAAGCAAAGTCGATTGACTGTAAAATTTCAAGACCATACAGGCGTAATTGATTTGGTTTGGTTTCAAGGTGCAAAATGGATAAAACCTATTTTGAAAGTTGGAATCGAGTTTCAGATATTTGGAAAAGCAAAGATTTTTGGTTCAACTTGGAATATACCACATCCAGAAATTGTAGAATTAAGCAAAGTGAATCAGTTGGTTGGGTTTCAACCGATATATTCAAGTACTGAAAAATTAACAGCCAAAGGATTTAGTTCAAAAGGAATTGAGAAACTTACGGCTGCATTAGTAGAGCAAATTAAAGGTAGAATACCAGAGAATCTTCCAACACAGGTTTTACAAAAATATAATTTACTTTCTCGAGAGGCTGCTTTAACTCAAATTCATTGTCCGACAACTGAACAATTGACCAATGCAGCTCGTTTACGTTTAAAATTTGAAGAATTGTTTTTTCTTCAATTAGAGATGTTGATGCGAAAACAGATTTCAATGCATAAAACGAAAGGACATATTTTTTCTGAAGTTGGAATACATTTTTCAACTTTTTATGAATCTTATTTACCATTTGAATTGACAAATGCTCAAAAAAGAGTATTAAAAGAAATTCGAAAAGATTTTATGAATGGTAATCATATGAATCGTTTATTGCAAGGAGATGTAGGAAGTGGAAAAACATTAGTTGCATTACTAACTATGTTGTTAGGGATTGGAAATGGTTTTCAAGCAGCGCTAATGGCTCCTACTGAAATTTTAGCGAACCAACATTATGTTACTATCAAAGAGTTTTTGAAGGACATGGATGTAAATGTAGCATTACTTACTGGTTCTGTTAAAAAGAAAGATAGAAAGCCTATTTATGAAGGTTTAGAATCTGGCAAAATAGCAATCCTTATTGGAACACATGCATTGTTAGAGGATACGGTTCAATTCAATAATTTAGGAATAGTTGTAATTGATGAACAGCATCGTTTTGGTGTAGCGCAAAGAGCTAAATTGTGGAAAAAGAATCTTATTCCACCTCATGTTTTAGTGATGACTGCTACTCCGATACCTCGTACATTAGCTATGACTTTTTATGGTGATTTAGATGTTTCTGTTATTGATGAATTACCTCCTGGAAGAAAACCGATTTCAACCTTACACAAATTTGAAGCTAATCGATTAGAAGTTTTTGGTTTTATCAAACGAGAGATTGCTTTGGGGAGGCAGGTGTATATTGTTTATCCATTGATTCAAGAATCAGAGACATTAGATTATAGTAATTTGATGGACGGATACGAAGCTATTACAAGAGCTTTTCCTCTGCCGACATATAAAGTGAGTATCGTTCATGGCAAACTGTCACCAGCTGATAAGGAATTTGAAATGCAACGTTTCATAAAAGGAGAAACTCAGATTATGGTTGCAACAACAGTAATAGAAGTTGGCGTTAATGTTCCGAATGCATCTGTAATGATTATTGAAAGTGCTGAACGATTCGGATTGTCTCAATTACATCAGTTAAGAGGTAGGGTAGGACGAGGAGCTGAGAAATCATATTGTATCTTGTTGACGGGAATAAAACTCTCAAAAGAATCGAAAAAAAGAATGGCGACAATGGTAAGAACCAATGATGGTTTTGAAATTGCTGAGGTCGATTTGGAGTTACGAGGACCCGGTGATATTATGGGGACTCAGCAAAGTGGAGAATTAGATCTTCGCATCGCCGATTTATCAAAAGATGGTCCAATCGTAACACAGGCCAGGGAAGTTGCAAGAGAAATTCTACAAAAAGACCCCTTGTTAGAGTTAAGTGAACATTATTATTTAAAAGAACAACTCCGAAAAATCATGAAAGCACGACCAAATTGGAGTCGTATTTCTTAGTTAAAAGAATTGTAATAATCAATAAAGGATTCACAATTACTTACTAAAGGTTCATAATGTTCAGGGAATTCATTTTTTAATTTCTTAAATAATTCGTTTTCATAGAAAATTTCTTTCGCTTTTTCTTCTGAAATATATTCTTCTCGATACAAATCTAATAATCTATATTTTTCACATCTTCCAGCCATTCTCAATGAAAGTGCTTTAATTTTTGATTTTTTTGAAGTATGATATGCGTCCAAATAATATTTTTTGGCTAACAAACATTGAAAATATTCTAGATCATCTTCTAAACCAGTATGTGATTCGGTAGAAGTCCAATAGTATCTTTTCATAATCCAAGAATTTCCATATTGAGTCATGTTTAAGTAGCAATTAGCTATATGATAATTTAGGTATGCCAAATCGCTTTCTTTTGCAGTTTTTAATTTTGATTTTAAATCAATTAATTTTTTAATGACTTGCGGTTTCGTATATTTAATTGTATCAGCTTTTGTTGCTGAATGTTCATTGTATAAATTAGTATAAAAAGGATTGGCATTTAAATAATACTGATAAGGGTAATGTTCTGATTCCCATAGAGTATCATTTACAAGATTGTAGTTTTTTAACGCATTGTTTAAATCATCTTTTCGCAAGAATTTTGTTCCTAATAAATCGTATAATCGGGCAATTTTATTTTTAATGATATTGATTTTCCATTTCTCGAATTCACTGATTTCTTTTGATTTTATAGTGTAATCTATGATTTCATGTATTTCATTTTCAGAGTACTGTGCATCCAAATAAAAGAAGTAATCCATATAAAAATCGTCATACCATGTTGAGATAGATTTAGTTGA
>CALPVI020000004.1 GCA_943326975.2 Actinomyces viscosus
CAAATATTTCACCCATCGTTCCATAAGAATAGGCGTAAGCTGATCCCTCAACTGGAAGTACTGAAGAAAATTCGGCATAACATAAAGCTGCAAACAAACATCCTAATCCAGCAATAACAAATGCAATTGCTAACGCAGGACCTGCATTATTATGAGCTGCTACTCCAGTTAGAGTAAAAATACCACCGCCAATAATCGCACCTATACCTAACGATGTTAACCCCCAACGACCTAAAACTCTGTTTAAGGTACTTTTTTTCATTTCTGCTTCAAACAAGCTTATAGGCTTCTTACGCCATGGACTTCCAGCCATTTTATTTTAAATTAAATTTTGTGTAAATATAAATTATTAAAATTAGTTATTTAATAATCCAAGCGTTTCCTTAATGGTTCTTGGATTATAATTTAACTCAATTCTTGCTTTTTCAATATTGAAACCTGTCCTAGGAGGTCTTTTTGCTGCTTGATTCAATACGTTTGAATTTGTTATAGTAATACAATCTGTTGGTAATTGGAAATATTCCGCAACTATTTTAACAATTTCTAAAATAGAAAAAGTCTCAGGTCCTGAAATATGAAAAATTCCATTTTTAGCTCTCAAAACTATTTCTACACAACCCCAAGCCAAATCATCAGCCCATGTTGGCGCCCTAAATTGGTCATCTATAACGCTTATAGGTTTTCCTTTTATAAGTGCCTCTTTAGCCCATAAAATCAAATTACTTCTTGATAAATTGTTACCCTCACCATATACGATTATAGTTCTTACAATTGACCAATTTGTGTTTTCGCTCCTTAACAAAATATTTTCTGCATCTACTTTAGATTGGGCATATACACTTAACGGATTCACACTATCATTCTCAGAATAATTACCCTTTTCTCCATCGAAAACAAAGTCGGTAGATAATAGTTGAAAATGGGAGTGAAATCTTTTTGATGCTTCAAATAAATTCTCAGTAGCTACAACATTTACTTTTTTACATTCGTCAATATTATCTTCACAATAGTCTACATTTGTAATTGCAGCAGTATGAATAACATGAGTCGGATAATAGAAATCAAATAAATTTGAAATTTCTATTGGATTAGTAATATCTAAACTTAAATACTTGTTATTTGGACAATCTTGATTTCGATTTTCACCTTTTGAAGTTGCAATGAAATTCAACCCTTTCTCAAGACATAATTTAACTATTTTCTGCCCTAATAAACCATTAGAACCTGTAATCAATATTCTCATATTAATGATCTAAACCAAATAATTTATTTAACTTTTGAATTTGTAACGGATTACCCAAAACAAATAATTTAGAATGAGGAACTACTTCTATTTCATAATCAGGATTAATTAAATATTCACCATTTGGTGTTTTAAATCCAATTATTGTTACTCCTGTTAATCGTTTAGCTTCAAGTTGTCCAATCGTCTTATTTTTAAACTGATCTGGTAATTCACTAAAAGCAATTGATTCAATATTAGCTCCATTATATCCTTGTACCCTAATAATATCCAAAAACTCCATGACATCAGGATTTGAAATCAATGAAGCCATATGTGAACCGCCTACTGCATCAGGTGAAATAACGTTATGAGCACCTGCTCTTTTCAATTTTTGTTTCGTAGATTCACTTGTTGATCTAGATACTATAAATAATTTAGAATTTAATTCGGAACCAGAGAGTACAACATACAAATTATCAGCATCTTTGGGTAAACAACAAATCATTGCTTTTGCTTTTTCAATACCAGCCTTTATTAAATTATCATCAATCGTAGAGTCACCTTTTAAAAATAAATAACCTGGTTTATCCTCATATTCTTTAATAACTTCTTCATTATTCTCAATGACAACGAATTTAGTTCCATGTGCACATAAATCCAAAGCAACCTGGATACCAACACGACCAAAACCGCAGATAATAACATGATTGTTTAATTTCTCAAATTCTTTCATTAACTTATATTCTTTTAAATATTTTCGATATTTACCTCCGACTAAATAAGCAGTAATTGAAGTAACTGCGTAAGCAAATGTACCGAAACTTGTAATAATTAAAAATGCTGTAAATAACTTTCCTTGCATTGACAATTCACCAACTTCCCTAAAGCCAACAGTTGAAATGGTAATAATTGTCATATAAAATGAATCAACCAAATTCCAATTTTGAATAAACATATATCCAGTTGTACCAATTGTTAAAACAAGAAGTAACAAAAAAATAAAAAAGAATATGTTTGAAAATTTAATTGATTTCATATGTAATTATAATTCCCAAATTGATGTTCTGCGTTTCTTTTGAAATTTAAAATAATGTTTATGCTCTAGTATCCAAGCCATAGACAAATAAATAAATAAAGGAGATCCTAAAGCAATAAAAGATGCATATATAAAACCAATACGAACCTTTGATGTTCTAATGCCTAATTTTCTAGCCCACCATTCACAGACTCCATATGACCTCATTTCAAAGAAAAATAAAACTTTCTGAATGACTCTCATTTCACTTATTTAAAATTTTACAACCAACATCACAATGTAAGCATTTTCTAAAGGTACAAAATTGATTATAAATTTCCAATAATGCTTGAGAATCATAGGAATTTATGACTTTAACTCCTAACTCAGACCACTTTTTGATAATTCGATTGTTTTCGGGTTTTAAACTCGAAAGTAAAGAAATTGCTTTTTCTTTCAACTCATCTTTTTCTGAGACACTTCCATACCACCAAATAAATGGCACAAAACAATTTATTATAATTAGATCTTTAAATGATTTTACAAGTTTGTTACTATCTAAAGATGATTCTAATAGATTGTAAAAATAATCTAACAATTCAATTTCATTAAAATATAGAAATATTGTTTCAAAATTGAATTTTGAAACAATATCTGCAAATTGTAAAATTCGTTTTTCAGGAAAACTTGATGGCCTTAATCCCTTTCGTTTCCATAAATGAATTGGTATTTCCTCTATGTTATACTTGATTTTAATAAATTCCCAGTCACCTGATGATTCCATACCTGAAACACCTTTAATTAAGTTAGCCAATTTAATTTTAGCTGATTCTTTTTTTAAAATCTGAATTGGAATCCTTGTTGGTATTTCTTCAAATGTTTCAGCATTTACCTTGTTTCCAAAAGCTCTCGCCAACAATATGAATAAGTTTTGTGCCGGATCTATATGATAGCTTAAGGATTTCACTTTACGATCTAACCTATTAATCAATACTCTTGATTTCATAGACTCTAAATAGATCCCATCTATTTCCTGTATTGATTTAGCACAATTGAAAAATTGATGGCTATATTTAAAATAATCAGAAATACTTGCTTCGTTAATAATATCAACTAATTGTAGTGTTGGAAGTTTTACCCCATTGATATATACATCTTTATCGAACTTTAATACTACATGTAAAATAACATTTTCAAAGGATTTGTCATTTTGATGATTATGTAAATACCAATCTGATGATTTAACATGAATTTCAATGTTTCCAAACCATCTAACTCCTTCAATTTCAATTTCTGCATTTATAAAATCTGGGCCGCTTTCAAATTCATTATATTCGCCAAATTTGATAATACTTAAATTTTCGCCAGTAATTAATTTTAAATTTAGACAAGGAATCTTTTTCTTCTTCCACAAATAATGTAAAATTTCTTCTTTCATAAGTTTAGGTTTAAATTGATTTACTTATGAAGTTAAAAAATATCTCTAAAACAAAAAAGACTTTCTTTCGAAAGTCTATTAAAATTGAAATAAATATTTATTGTTATTTTGGAATATAGTCTAATGTAATTACTCTTCCTTCAGTCCTTCTGTTTAACTGATGTAAATTTTCAAACATTAATTTATCCTTTTCTTTGAATTGATTAATGTAAGTTTCATTTAAAACTATTTTCTCACCTGTTTCAGGGTTAACAAATGTTGCAGGCTCTTTTTCTCCTTTACCTATGGCTTTTAATCTATTTGGGTCAACCCCTTTTTCTTCAACTAAATATCTCACACACTCTTTCGCACGATTATCAGATAATATTTGATTTGCTTCATCTTTACCTCTAGCATCTGTATGAGAACTTAATTCTAATACCATCCCAGGATATTCATTCAATAAATCAAATACAAAATTTAAAGAATCTTTAGAATTAATCGTAGAGTCAACCAACAAAGTAAATTGACCATAAGGATATCTAACTTCAGGTAAACGAATTGGTTTTATAGGAAGTAAACCCATTTCTAAAACAAAATTTTGATTATCAGATAAACCTAAAGTAGTTAATTGAGCACCTTTCTTATCCTCGTAAAAATTATCTTTATTAATTGAAACTTTATATGAAACATTTGGTTTTACAATTCTTTCTCCAGTAGGTTTTTTATCCCAAAAAACAGAACCATCAGCATCAGTAACACCTTCAAAAGTAGAACCATCTGAACCTTTTACTAATACTTTTACACCTTGTATTTTTGAAGACTTATTTCCAACCTCGCTAACTATAACCGTTAAATCAAATAAATTATCTGGTAAGTCGTAAGAATAAATATCCGGTTGGTTACCGTTTTGACTTTTTCTATCGGATGTAAAATATCCTTTTTTGTCATTTAATTCTATCAATCCGTAGTCATCATTTTCTGAATTAATTGGAGTTCCTAAATTTTTAGGATTTTCCCATTTATAATCAGTTCCAACTTTCTTTGCTTTAAATATATCTAAACCACCGAAACCTACTATTCCATCAGAAGAAAATAGTAAGTCTCCATTTTTTGAAAATGTTGGAAATAATTCATTGCCCGAAGTATTAATTTCACCACCTAAGTTAATCGGTGGAGCCCATTTATCAGCTTTTTTATCATAAGTAGAAAACCATAAATCTCTTCCTCCAAAACCACCTGCCATGTCAGAAGCAAAAATTAAGTATTTCCCATCTTCAGAGACACAAGGATGACCTACAGAAACAGTGTCATCAGTTTTCAAAGGTAATTTTCTTGGTTCTCCCCATTCGTCTTTACCTTTTGTGTCTGCCATCCAAATATCACATCCTAAATTTTTCTTTTTTACATTTGGGCATCTTGTAAAAAACATTACTTTTTTTCTTGAATCAAAACAAACTGTACCTTCATTATCCTCGGTATTAATCCCCTCACCTAATGCAAGTTTTGGTTCACCCCAATTTCCTTTTGCATCTAATGTTGTAAACCATAAATCCATGTAAGATTGACAAGTTCTTGGATCTAATTCACTACTTACACCACCGGTTCTTGAAGAACTATAATATAATTTTGTATCTTTTGAATCACCAAACATAGGAGCCATATCATACTCTTTTGTATTTATGATTGTTTGATTTTCTATTGAATGCTTTGTTTTTTCAGATTTCATTTCCGCATTCAATGTACAAGATTGAATACCTACATCCGCTCTATTATCATTAGGCTTTAACTTTTTATATTCTTCGAAATTCTTCAACGATTTATCAAACTGATTCATCATTTGAAGTACTTCTGCATTATAAAAATAAACTTCTGGATTTATTTGAGCATAATCTAGTAAAATTGATCTTTCATACCATTCATTTGCATCTTTAAAAGCAAGTGACAATCTGAAGCTTTCGGCAGTTTTATATGCCATCTCACCTTTTATTCTTTTTGCTTTTTCACCTTTAGATCCTAATTTTGTGTAGGCAACCTTAAAGTCACTTGCTCCTTCACAATATTGTTGGCCTTGATAAGCTGTTTCAGCTTTTAATAATTGCTTTTGAGAACATGCAGACAAAAGTAATCCAAATATTAAAAGTGAAAATGGAACTATTAATTTCATAATTTTTAGCAACTTTTAAAAAAATATAACTGCGAAGAAAGCAATAATTTAGATAAATTCAAAATAGATTTTTATTTTCTAAGCCCTTTAAATTAATTATTTTAATTGAATTAGTTCATTTACTATTCATTTTCTTTTGTATAACTTCTCCATTTATCTAAAATTTGAGAAAATCCTGGTACTAATTCTGAATCAAATTGCATAAAATCATTTGTAACTGGATGAGTTAAACCTAATGTTTTAGCATGTAAAGCTTGGCCGGGAATTAGTTCAAAACAATTGTCTATAAACTTTTTATATTTTGTATTTGAGGTTCCTCTTACAATTCTATCTCCCCCATATTCATTGTCATTGAATAATGGATGACCTATTGATTTAAAATGTGCTCTAATCTGATGTGTTCTACCCGTTTCTAGTTTACATTCAACCAATGTAACTAAACCAAAACGTTCTAAAACTTTGTAATGAGTAACCGCATGCTTACCAAAATCACCTTCTGGAAAAACATCCATTACTTTTCTATTTTTCAAAGACCTACCGATATGACCTGTAATCGTACCATCCTTTTCTACATCACCCCATACTAAGGCATGATATCTTCTTTCAGTAGTTCTATCGTAAAATTGTTTCGCTAAATTAGTTAATGCAAACTCTGTTTTCGCAACCACCATTATACCTGTCGTATTTTTATCCAAACGATGAACTAATCCTGGTCTGCCAAAATAATCTTGAATTCGGTGGGGTAAATTATCAAAATGAAAAACTAACGCATTTACCAAAGTACCTGTATAATTTCCATAACCAGGATGAACAACCATATTTGATGGTTTATTTACAATTACAAAACTATCATCTTCATAAACAATATCAATAGGAATGTCTTGGGCTATTAATTCGATTTCTCTTACAGGGTATGGCAAGACAATTGTTACCTCATCTTTTGGTTTAACTCTATAATTAGGTTTAACAACACTACCATTTACTAAAACATTTCCATTTTTAGCTGCGACTTGAATTTTATTTCTTGAAGTATTTGGTAATCTATCTAATAAAAATTTATCTATTCGTAGAATCTCTTGGCCTAAATCTGCTTTGAAACGATAATGCTCAAATAATTCCTCTTCTTCATTTTCCGCACTATCTAAGGCATCTATTTCCTCTTGCATTAATTCTTTATTATTTTCTGTGTAATTGAATTATTACCTATTTCTTTTACAAAATAAACACCTGATGGAAGGTTAGAAATATCTAAAATTAATTCTAGCTCTTCTTTCACTTTAACTCCTTGAATTGAATAAACTTCAACACCTTTAAATTCAGGATTATTCGATTTTAAATGGTATACACCTGATGATGGATTTGGATAAATTGTAAAATCAAAATCTTTATTAATTATTTTACTAATTCCTAATTCTACATCCATAGAAGTTGAGTAAACTGGTCGAATTAAAACCGTTCCAGAAAAACCTGATTGAATCCAATTATTTGTATTATTAACACTATAAAAAACTTTACTTGCGTTATTTCTACTTAGGTCATAACCTAAATTCAAACCATTAGAAGAAACTTGTCTCCAACCTATATAAAAAGTTTTCGGCACTCCTACTTTCATAGTATCTTTGAAATAATATGTTATAAATCCACCTATATTATCTGAATATTTTGGATTTCTTGGCGAAAAAGAATCGTCTTCGTAAATCAAATTACCTGGTTTACCATTATTATCATCCCAAACAGAAAAGTAAAAAAGTGATTTAGAAACATCCGTTGATGATTCAACAAATTGAGTCATAAAACCAATCAATGAATCAACTTGATAGGCATCGAATCTAACCGCTACTTTTGTTTGTGCACCCGTTGGTGAATAAGCAACTTCTGAAGTGCCATCATCATAACTATAATAATTTTCAAAAACTTGTGTTGTTACAGTTGTATCATTTTGAGGAAAATTAGGAAAAATAGCTTGAATCGTCCCTTTAATATCAAAGTATTGCTTATTCCCTATTTTAGCCTCATCAAATCGATAAGCATTTGAAAAATCATGAAAAGAAGAATAAATTGTTCTAGGAGAATAATTCAAATTATTATTTGATAAACTAGCACCAGAAACTGTAAATGAAGTTTCTAAGTTATTTTGGTGAAAAATTTCAACTTTGCCTTGCGGTGAATTATTCTCTTGTTGATTACTTCCATTTCTAATTGTAAGTGAAACATTATCAGACATTTTTCCTAACGGATTATTTTTATAGTGGTCCCAAGGAACAGAAATATAGTCTTTTAATAACGTTGAAATCGGATAGACAAAAGCATAATCTTTCACTAAAGTATCTTGAAGATAGAAAGTATCTTGTACATTTGATTTTGCACTTAAATGAACATAATCAATATGGAAATTGTCAAATCCTCCTGCCAATCTCCCGTAATTTTTGAATCTAAATTGAAATCCTTTTTTGTAATATTTACTATCCTTCAACTTAACTAATACAACCTTAAAATCACGGACCGGGCCTCCATTTGTACTCCAAACTCTATCCCATTCATTTGTATCATCTGCAAAATACTCTAAAACAAGAGAGTCAGAATCTTCGGGAATATCACCATACCCCTCTTTTTGATACAAAAAACTTAAATAAACAGAATCACTTTTTGTATAATTTAATAAATCAATAGGTTTTGAAGTTAAATAGTCAGCATAATTAACACTTGTTGAACCTAGCATATATGCCTTTCCATCACTATTTAGACCATCAAATGTAGCAACTCCTAAAGACCAAGGATTTTTAGCCAACCGATAATTTCTATAAACATTGTCATCAAGCCAAATTGCATTTTTATCCTTTAATGGTAAAAATAATTGAATTGCAGAATCTTGATAAACATCCACATCTGTCAACCATATTGTATCAACAGGATTCGGATAATCTAACGTGTCATAAATATAATATGGGGGATATACATTTGTAGATGAATATACTGATGGATATTTAGTTTGATCACCTATTTTAACTATTACAGGAGTGAAAACAGTGTCCTTATGTGTATTAGTAGCAACATTAAAACTTCTTTTAAACGTTGGTTGAGTAGTATATTTTGAGTTATTTGCCAACGGCAATAAATTGATAGGATCTATTAACTTATACTCCTTTATTGAAGTTAAATTTGGATCTAAAAAATCTGTACTATACTTCTGAAATTTATCCGAACTGAAGTCATCTAAAATGGGCAATGAAAGTGTATCTGAAATATATAAAAAAGTGCTATCGAATGTTGTTTTCGTTATACCTTTAGTAATCAATTTTTCAGCTGAATGTTTTCTGGATGTAATTACATTCAATTGTTCAATTTGACCGAAAGTAATTGAAACATACAAGAAACAAAAAAACAACAAAAATATCTTCATAAACCGAACTTAAAAATTAGTGGTTTTATTCACCACCAGCAAAATTCTTCGAAGCGTTAATTGTAACGGTTGTCCCAGATGGAGATAACACTCCCTCAATAAATTCTGGAGATTGTGATTCAATCCTAGCTGAAGAGGAATCTGCAGAATTCAAACAATCTGGGCAATTTAAATTATATGACAACGAAGGTATTTCAGCTAAACGCATTTTAGCTTCAGATATTGTCAAACCAAATAAATTTGGTATTTGAACCGGTTCTCCTCCCTCATTTCGACCAACAATTAATAAAATTTTAGACCCAATAGGAATTCTTTGACCTCCATCTATTTTTTGACCTCTAAAACGTTGTTCTAAAACAGCTCCATCAGCCTCAGAAGAAGGGCGATATTGTATCTCACACTCTAATCCTCTATTTTCCAAAACACTTTCAGCAAATCGAATCGATTTATCTAACAGATTTGGCATTTCAACTTTTTGAGATTTTTTAGAAACTCGTACCCTAATTATCCTACCTTCTTTTACGAAAACTAAAGATCTTGTAGTTGGCAATGGATCTTGATCTAAAATAGTTCCTTCAGGTTTTTTAGGATCATAAATTGAATCTAATATTTCAAACTGTAAATCATTTTCTTCAATTATAGTTTCGATGCTACTAACATTTTTGCCTATTAGATTGGGCACCTCAATTTTTTGTCCATGATTTGTATATGCATCTAAATAAAAAATGGCAGCACCAACTATTACGATATATGCTAAAATAACAAGTCCAAAATGTTTTAGGAAATGTTTTGTAAAAATAAAACTTCGAATTTTCTTTAGTAACTCCATCTATGTGATTCTAAATTCTAGAGACCAAATTTAAGTAATTAGAATGAAGAAATTATCATTCTAAAAAAGAAAAGCGAAAAGATTTATAAAACTTTTCGCTTTTCTTTTATAATCATATTAAATCTGATTAAAAGTTAGGTGTTAAATGATGTGATTTATAAAAATCATCAATATACTGAACGGCTTCATCAGCCGTTTCAACAATCGTAAATAAATTCAAATCATCAGGAGAAATATTTTGCTCTTGCTCTAACATAGCTTCTTTAATCCAATCAACCAATCCTGACCAATATTTTTTACCAACCAAAACAATTGGTCTTTTATTAATTTTTTTTGTTTGAATAAGTGTTAATGCTTCAAACATTTCATCTAAAGTCCCTAATCCTCCAGGCATCACTACAAAACCTTGAGAATATTTTACAAATATCACCTTTCTTACAAAAAAATAGTCAAATTCTAAATTATGCTCAGCATCAATATAGGGATTGTGATTTTGTTCAAAAGGTAAATCAATATTCAATCCTACAGACTTACCTCCAGCTTGTTGAGCACCTTTATTTCCAGCCTCCATAATCCCAGGTCCTCCACCTGTTATTATTCCATAACCTGCTAAAGCTAATTTTTCTGAAACTTCAATCGCTAATTGATAATATTTATTATCAGGTTTTGTTCTTGCTGATCCAAAAATCGAAATACAAGGTCCTATTTTTGCCATTCTCTCATATCCCTCAACAAATTCAGACATTATTTTAAAAATAGCCCAACTATCATTTGTTTTTATTTCTGTCCAATCTTTTCTAATCGTATTCATCTTGTATTGTTTAATGTTTGTATCTTATCATTGTAATAACGTACTCATTAAGATAAATATACCATAATATTGGAATATTTCTATTTTTTTCAACTATTTTTATAAATTATTGATGAAAATTCTAGGTTCATTTTTCTTACATGATTTGAAATGAAAATCTTAATTCTACTGTCATTCGGTATCATATTTTCGATGAATGGATATACCCAAAAAAAATGGTATAACTATGCTGACAGTATATCAAAAAAACGTTTAATTTTTTCTTCAGCTACTATAGGAAGTGTTTGGACAATCGGAACAATTAGCTTATATAAAGTTTGGTATTCAAATTATCCTAAATCCGATTTCCATTTTTTCAATGATCAAAATGAATGGCTTCAAATGGATAAATTAGGCCACTTTTACACCACAAACAAATTGGCCGCTTCAGGAACAGAATTTTATAAATGGTCAGGGTTAAGCTCTAAAAAATCTGTTATAATTGGCACTTCTATCGGATTAGGTTTTCAAACTTCTTTAGAGTTATTGGATGGTTATAATCAAGGATGGGGGTTTTCATGGTCAGACATGGGAGCAAACATTTTCGGTGCAATTTCATACGGGACTCAATATTATTTTTGGAATGAAGAGAGATTTATTTTAAAGTTTTCAACTCATCCTTCACCTTATGCATCACTCAGACCAAATATTTTAGGATCAAATTTTTCAGAAAGAGTTTTAAAAGATTACAACGGACAAACCTATTGGTTAAGTTTTAGTCCAGCTTCGTTTTTAAAAGATTCTAAAATTCCAAAATGGATTTGTTTATCATTTGGTTATAGTGTTGATCAAAAAATTGTGGGGGACAAAAATTTCTATACTGACCCGTTGACATTTAAAAGCTATAATGCTCAAAGAGAATTTTTAGTATCACTTGACATTGATTTTAGTAAATTAAATATCAAAAGACCTATCTTGAAAAAAATTGTTACCCAATTAAATTATCTAAAAGTTCCCTTTCCGAGTTTACTATTTAGTAATGGTAAGATTATAGGAAGAGGAATCTACTTTTAGATTATAAATTAGAATTTTTTAATTCTAATTTCATTAGTTTCTTCATTAAGGAAGAGTCCAATTGTTTTTCTAGAAGTTGTAAGTGTTCAATTCTATGGCAATCTGTACCAACTAAATCAATAGCGCCTGCATTTATTAATTTTTCAGCTTGTTTTTTTACATCAGGTCCATAATGTCCTGATAAAGAATTTAAATTTAATTGAATATAAATCCCTTTACTTCTCCAGTCTAAAGCTCTATCTATTGAGCCATGTAAAAAAGTATATCTTTCAAAATGAGCTAATACAGGTTGATAGCCATTCGTTAGCAATTCAAAAAACAAATTTTCTTCTCCTTGGGGAATGGAAAAAAAAGAGAATTCTACCAAAACATGATTCCCTGAAAAAGTTAATAATTCCTTTTTTCTAATTTTATCAAATAACGTTTCATCAAAAAAGTATTCAGCGGCAGCCTCAATTTCAATATCTAAATTGATTCTCTTTAATTCATTTCTAACTTGTTCGAGACCATTATTAATAATTTCTGGAGTATTTCGATAGTGATCACTCATAATGTGAGGAGTGGTTATCACTTTTTTAAATCCTAATTCCTTAAATTTATAAAGCATTGCGATTGATTCATCTAATGACTGTGAACCATCATCAATACCTGGAATTAAATGACTGTGTATATCTGTCTTTAACACTGATAAATCAACTTTTGAAGAACTTTCATTATTCGAAAACAAACGTGATAAAATTCCCATAGCAAATTGATTTATATTATTTATACATTCTCTGATAGTAATCTTGGTATTTTCCTGAAGTTACTTTTTCAATCCACTCCGAATTTTCTAAATACCAATCAATCGTTTTTTCAAGACCATCCTCAAATTTAATCGATGGCTGCCAATTTAATTCAGATGCTAATTTTGAGGCATCAATAGCGTAACGTGCATCATGACCTGCTCTATCTTTTACAAATGTGATTAACTTTTCATTTTCGCCTTTTAGTCTATTCAATTTAGCATCTAAAATTTGACAAATCAACTTAACTAAATCAATGTTTTTCCATTCATTTAATCCACCTACATTATATGACTCGCCCAACTTTCCAAAATGAAATATTGTATCTATGGCAGTAGCATGGTCTTCAACCCATAACCAATCTCTAATGTTTTCGCCTTTACCATATACTGGTAATGGTTTTTTATTTACTATATTATTTATAATTAGTGGAATTAATTTTTCAGGGAAATGGTGCGAACCATAATTATTAGAGCAATTCGACATTTTTATTGGCAAATTGTAAGTGTGAAAATACGCTCTAACAAAATGATCAGATGAAGCTTTTGATGCTGAATAAGGGCTTCTCGGATCGTATGAGGTTGTTTCAGAAAATAATCCTTCTAAACCTAGACTTCCATAAACTTCATCTGTTGAAACATGATGAAATACATGATTATCTCCATTCCAATATAATTTAGCTACTTCTAATAACTGAACTGTACCTACAACATTTGTCAATACAAAATCCATTGGTCCTTCAATAGATCTGTCAACGTGTGATTCTGCAGCTAAATGAATCACATCTGAAATCGCATATTCTTCAAATACTGATTTTAAATCATTAATTGAACAAATATCTCCTTTAACAAAAACATAATTAGTTTTAGATTCAACGTCCTTTAAATTTTCTAAATTCCCTGCATATGTTAATTTATCAAAATTTACAATTTGATATTCAGGATATTTATTGACTAATAATCTAACTACATGTGAACCTATAAAACCTGCTCCACCTGTTACCAATATGCTTTTTTTGTAACTCATTATAAACTCCAGTATTCTAATTCGTTAATTTTACCTTTAAAAATACCTTTTACATCAACAAACAAACCTTTGCCGTCTTTTAAAAATGATTTGATATCATTTTCAGTTAATGTTTTATACTCTTTATGATTAACTGCAACTATAACTGCATCATAATCATTTGTTACATTTTCAACTAAACTAACTCCATATTCATGTTTCATTTCATCAGAATTTGCATGAGGATCTACTAAATCAACATGCACTTGAAATGAAACTAATTCATTGATTATATCTATAACTTTTGAATTTCTAATATCTGAAACGTCTTCTTTAAAAGTAGCACCCATTACAAGAACTTTGGCGTCCTGAATATGCTTGCCTTGAGCAATGATTTTCTTTACGGATTGCTTTGCAATATAACCTCCCATTGAATCATTCACAAAACGTCCACTTGTAATAACTTTAGAATGATATCCCGCTTGTGATGCTTTATGAGTTAAATAATATGGATCTACCCCAATACAATGCCCCCCAACTAATCCTGGAGAAAATTTAAGAAAATTCCATTTAGTACCAGCAGCCTCTAAAACATCGAACGTGTTAATTTTTAGCTTATTGAAAATAATTGACAATTCATTCATCAAAGCTATATTTAAATCTCTTTGTGTATTCTCAATTATTTTTGCTGCTTCAGCAACTTTAATAGTAGATGCTCTATGCACACCTGCTTTTACTACTAACTCATAAGTTTTTGCAATCTCATCCAATGATTCATCACAACAGCCTGATACTACTTTAATTACATTTTGTAATGTATGCTCCTTATCACCTGGATTGATTCTCTCTGGTGAATATCCTACTTTAAAATCTTCTTTAAATTTTAAGCCTGATTCAGTCTCTAAAACTGGAATACAATCCTCTTCAGTACATCCAGGATAAACTGTAGACTCAAAAACAACATAATCACCTTTTTTAAGAACTTTTCCAACTGTAGAACTTGCACCCAACAATGGTTTTAGATTTGGTAAATTTGCATTATCGATTGGAGTAGGAACAGCAACAACAAAAAACTGTACATCTCTTAAATCTTCAATATTGGAAGAAAATAATATATCACTATTTTCAAATGCTGAAGCATCTAACTCGTTGCTTGGATCGATTTTATTATTCATCAAATCAACTCGTTCTTGATTGATGTCAAACCCAACAACTTTGATTTTTTTTGCAAATTCTAATGCTATAGGTAAACCAACATATCCTAAGCCAATTACAGCTAATTTAGCCTCTTTGTTGATTAATTTATTGTAAATTGAGTTGCTCATTTCTTACTTTATAAATTCGTTCTATAATTTCAACCACTTTTAAACCTTCTAAAGCATTAGTAGTTGCTGTCGATCTCCCTCTTAATGAATCTATTACATTTTGAATAACATAATTATGATTCGCTGCTGACCCTTTGTAAGGACCATAATCGTTTGCTGGATTTGATTCTTTTAAAATAGGCATTTCATAATCCTGAATGTTACAAACTTCCACTTCGTTCATATATTGCCCACCTATCTTTACACTTCCTTTACTTCCAATAATCGTAATTGAACTTTCTAAATTTTGATTTGCCACAGAAGTTGAATAATTAATACAACCCATACCACCATTTATAAAATCAAAACTAACAATACCAGAGTCTTCAAAAGCAGTTGAATTTTGATGATTGAAGTCAGCGAATCTGCCCTGAATATTATCTATATCACCAAATAACCAATACATTATATCAATAAAATGAGAAAATTGTGTAAACAGAGTTCCTCCATCTAAATCAGGTGTACCTTTCCATCCACCTTTTTTATAATAACGCTCATCTCTATTCCAGTAACAATTCAATTGAACCATATAAATATCTCCCAAAACACCTTTTTCGACAACTGATTTTATCCATTCTGAAGGTGGAGAATATCTATTTTGCATGACACAAAAAACATTCTTAGACATTTGTAAAGACTTGAAAATCACTTTTTCACAACCTTCTTTTGTTAAACCCATTGGTTTTTCACAAACTACGTGTTTTTTAGCTTCAAGTGCTGCAATACTTTGATCTGAATGTAATCCATTTGGGGTACAAACATTTACTACATCAAATTCAATTCCTGATGCTAGTAATTCATCAAAAGATTTAAAAAAAGGAACATCAAAATCTTGAGCTCCACACTCTTCTTTTGATCGAATATCAATCATTGCAACTAATTCTCCTTCGTTTTCACGACGAATCATTTCAGCATGACGTTTTCCTATATGACCTGCTCCAATAACAGCAAATCTTATTTTTTTATCGGAAATACTCATATTTATAATTTTGTAACTTTATTATTCTCTAACTTATATTTTTGAAGGCTTTCTGAACATGTTGCAATTCCTTCTGAATCAAATTCTAAACGTTGTCCATATTCACTCATCCAGCCAATTTGCCTTGCAGGATTACCTACCACTAATGCATATGCTGGAATTGTTTTAGTAACAACGGCACCTGCACCAATGAAGGCAAATTCTCCTATATCATGACCACAAACAATTGTTGCATTAGCACCAATACTTGCGCCTTTCTTTACTATTGTTTTTGCGTATTCACTCTTTCTATTAACAGCACTTCTTGGATTAATTACATTCGTAAAAACCATTGAAGGACCTAAAAAAACATCATCTTCACAGATTACACCTGTATAGATTGAAACATTATTTTGAATTTTGACATTTCTACCTAACTCAACGCCTGGTGAAACTACTACATTCTGACCAATATTACATCTTTCTCCAATAATACAATCAGACATAACATGTGAAAAGTGCCAAATTTTTGTTCCTTCACCAATTTTACAACCTTCATCAATCACTGCGGTTTCATGTGCAAAATAACTCATTATCTTATGATGTATTTATCGAAATTATTATGTTCTTTTTTTCTTAACTCGTCTTCTGAAAGTGTTTTAAAATAATCATATGTTATTTTAAGTCCCTGATGTCTAGACACATTTGGTTCCCAACCTAATATTTCTTTAGCTTTTGAAATGTTCGGCTGTCTTTGTTTTGGATCATCAACTGGTAAATCTTGATAAATTACTTTTTGATTTGTTCCAGTTAATTTAATAATTTCCTCTGCAAAATCTTTGATTGAAATTTCATCTGGATTTCCGATATTCACGGGATACACATAATCACTATGCAACAATCTGTAAATCCCTTCCACTAAATCATCAACATAACAAAAAGCTCTTGTTTGAGAACCGTCACCGAAAATAGTAATATCTTCTCCTCTCAATGCTTGACCAATAAATGCTGGTAAAACGCGTCCATCATTCAAACGCATTTTTGGTCCATAAGTATTAAATATTCTAACAATTCTAGTTTCCACACCATGAAAAGTGTGATAAGCCATTGTTATAGCCTCTTGAAAACGTTTCGCTTCATCATAAACTCCGCGTGGTCCAATTGGATTTACATTTCCCCAATATTCCTCTGGTTGAGGATGAACTGTAGGATCACCATAAACCTCAGAAGTAGAAGCGATTAAAACTCTCGCTCCTTTTGCTTTTGCCAAACCTAAACAATTATGAATTCCTAAAGAACCTACTTTTAATGTTTGAATAGGAATTTTTAGATAATCAATAGGGCTAGCTGGTGAAGCAAAATGTAATATATAGTCTAAATCACCTGCTACATGAATAAATTTAGAAACATCATGATTATAAAACTCGAAATTTTCTAATGGAAAAAGATGTTCGATGTTTTTTAATTGTCCAGTTATCAAATTATCCATTCCTATAACATGATAGCCTTCTTTGATAAATCGATCACATAAATGTGAGCCTAAGAAACCGGCAGCGCCAGTAATAAGAATTCTTTTTAATTTTTCCATTATTTTACAACTTGTACGATTGGTAAAACTGTTTTTCTACCAACTGAATTATAATAAAAACCTAAGTTTTTCATTTGATCTAATTCAAAAATGTTTCTTCCATCAAAAATAATCGGATTCAATAACAACGATTTAATTCTATCAAAATCAGGATTTCTAAAAGTTGACCATTCTGTTGCAATCACTAAAGCATCTGCATTTTCTAAAGCTTCGTATTCATTTTTTGCATAAGCAACTTTATCTCCAATCAGATTTTTAACATTTTGCATTGCTTCAGGATCATAAACAGTTATTTCAGCGCCTAAATCAATTAATTCTTTAATAATATATAGTGCAGAAGCTTCTCTAATATCATCTGTATCTGGCTTAAATGCTAAACCCCATAGTGCAAATTTCAAACCAGTTAGATCTCCAAAATAATTTTTCAATTTTGCTACTATAGTGGTTTTTTGTGATTCGTTTACATCTAATACACTTTGTATTATTTCAAAATCATACCCAACTTCTTTTCCACTTTTTAATAAAGCACTAACATCTTTAGGGAAACAACTACCTCCAAATCCAATTCCTGGATATAAAAACTTATGACCAATTCGTGAATCTGAACCTATTCCTAACCTCACTTTGTCAACGTCCGCTCCTACTAATTCACAAAAATTAGCAATCTCATTCATGAATGTAATCTTTGTGGCTAAAAATGCATTTGCAGCATATTTAGTAAGTTCAGCAGATTTTTCATCCATAATAATTAAAGGATGACCATCTTTTATAAAAGGTTGGTATAATTCTTCCATAACCTTTACAGCTCTTGGATCAGAGGTGCCAACTACAACTCTATCTGGATTTAAGAAATCGTCAACTGCAAAACCTTCTCTTAAAAATTCAGGATTAGAAACTACTGCAAATTCAACAGATGCATGTTTCTTAACAGCCGCTTCCACTTTTTCTGAAGTACCAACAGGCACTGTAGATTTGTCAACAATCACTTTGTATTCGGTCATAATTTGACCTAATTGATCCGCAACATTTAAAACATAACTTAAATCAGCGCTCCCATCTTCTCCTGGAGGAGTTGGTAATGCAAGAAAAATAATTTCCGCAAAATCGACTGCTTTTTTTAAATCTGTTGTGAAGTGAATACGTCCATCTCTGATATTCCTCTCAAAAACAACATCTAAATGAGGTTCGTATATTGGAACTTCTCCATTACGCATCTTCTCAACTTTCTCCTCGTTTATGTCAACACAGATTACTTGATTTCCTGTTTCAGCAAAACAAGTTCCTGTTAC
This sequence comes from Actinomyces viscosus, assembly GCA_943326975.2. Taxonomy (GTDB): domain Bacteria; phylum Bacteroidota; class Bacteroidia; order Flavobacteriales_D; family Crocinitomicaceae; genus CAIUKX01. The sequence goes on from CALPVI020000004.1 coordinate 18,907, forward strand.
CAAACCAACATATCCCGTACCAATTACAGCAATTTTTTTCATATTATTTAACCAATCTAATTAAAATTAGATTTTATTTTTTTGCATTAATAAATTCAGCTACTGATTCACAAATTAAAGTCAATTGTTCAGCCTGCATTTCAGTGTGGATCGGTAAAGATATAACTCTTTCCGTTAACCATTCTGTTACAGGTAAAATAGTAGAGGAGCTACCAAAAGATTCAAACATCTTTTGCTTATGAGCTGGAACTGGATAATAGATCATAGATGGAATATCTTTTGAAGCTAAAAAAGCATTTAATTCATCTCTATTTATTCCTTCTAATTGAAGTGTGTATTGATGAAATACATGCTTTGAGTTTACAGCTCTTGTGGGAATTTTTATTTGTGGGAATTTTGAAAAATATTTGTCATATGCATCTGCAACTTTATTCCTTGCTGAATTATACTTATCTAAATTCCTTAATTTTATTCTTAAAATTGCCGCTTGAATAGTATCTAAGCGTGAATTACAACCTACTACATCATGAAAGTATTTTTTACTTTGTCCATGATTAGAAATCATTTTAATTTTAATCGCTAATTCAGCGTTATTCGTAAATAATGCTCCGCCATCTCCATAACATCCTAAGTTTTTAGAAGGAAAAAAAGAAGTACAGCCTATATGTCCAATTGTTCCAGTTTTTACTACATCACCATTAGTCAAAGTATAATCACAACCAATTGCCTGAGCATTATCTTCTACAACAAATAAATTATGTCTAATCGCAATTTCCATTATTTCATTCATTGGAGCTGCTTGACCATATAAATGTACCGGAACTATTGCTTTTGTTTTTGAAGTAATAAATTGTTCAATTTTATTAGCGTCAATACAAAAAGTATCTGGATTTACATCTACAAAAACAGGTTTCAAACCCAACAAAGCCATAACTTCTGTTGTAGCTATATAAGTAAATGAAGGAGTGATTACTTCGTCTCCAGGTTTTAATCCTAATGACATTAATGCGATTTGTAACGCATCAGTACCATTTGCACATGGAATTACATGATCAATATTCAAATAAGTCTCTAATTCTTTTTGAAATGAAGCAACTTCTGGTCCATTTATAAATTGTGCATTCTCAACAACATTCATAATTGCCGCATCTACCTCAGACTTAATCTCTTGATATTGAGCAGACAAATCAACCATTTGTATTTTTCTCATTTGAACTTTGTTTGTTTCAATTTCTAATTCCATAAAAATCGATAAAGATATAAATTTAGGATGAAATTCTAATTATTTTGGTTACACAAAAAACAATTCATACGTAGAATTCTAAAAATAAATTTGAACTATTTCATAACTATATGGAAGCATTTTTGATTAAGTTCATATGTTACCCAACATTTATCTTTCATTTTTAATTTAATCAACGTTTCGGCGAGTAAATCCTTTAAAACAACTAAATCTATTGAATTAACTATGTTTTTTGAATGAAATTCATCATATCCAATATCAAAAGCTGTTCCATGTAAATGAGCGCTGTATTTTGAGGCATTGCCATTCCTTCTTCTAAGCAATCTTACAGAATGAATAGTTCTAGCAGCTGAGGTAACATAAAATCTTGTGTTTTCTAAATTTGTATTTTCTAATTTAGTTCTAAAATCTGTAGATATTATTTTTAATAAATCGATTGCTTTTGGACATAAAAAAGGATAACTATAAGTCATTGTATCAACAACATATTCTGAAGTAGTAAAAATCTTTTCGAGTTTACCTTTTCTTTGATTTTCTTTAATATGTTTTATTGATTTTAAAACACCAACACCTTTTTTAAATGATTCTTCGTAATAATGCCATAAATGATCATCCAAAAGACTATAATTAATTACATTATCTGAAATACAACTCACTTTTTTAACAGCTCTATTGATTTTTAGCTGTGATTTATTGGGGAATAAAAAAGATTTTCCGCTAATAAAAGTAACTATTAGCAGTAGCGGTAAAAAAGATATGTATAATCGTTTTTTCAATATTTCAAAATGAAAAACAAATATAATCATTTCATTTTTTTCAACTTAAAACAAAACAATAATAAAAAGTATAACAATTAGACTGAAAATAATTATAATTGATTCATAATTCATAAAATGAAAAAATATAAACAACTAAAAACCAAATAATTAATAATTAAAATAAAACTAATTATAATTTATTAAAGAAATAAGATTTCTATATTTTCAAAAAACAAGTTACTTTTGATTACTATGAAAATAAAGCTTACCTTTTTAGTATTAGTGATCCTTCAATCATTTTATGCTTATAATCAGCGTAATGTTAAAGATTCTATAATTGCCACGCCATGGGTTTCATTAAACTATGGTGGTAATTGGACAAAAGCTGATTTAGCAAATAGATATGGATTTTTAAATCATTTAGGATTTTTAGCAGGATATAAGAGCAAGAAAAATTGGTTCTATGGTGTAGATGCCAATTTTATGTTTGGAAATAAAATCAAAATTCCGAATTTACTTTCAGGTCTAGCCGATTCATATGGAAATATTACAGATATGAATGGTGATATTGCAAAAGTGGTATTAAGTGTGAGAGGATTTAATTCAAACTTAACTTTTGGTAAAGTTTTTCCTATTTTAAGTCCTAATGCAAATTCAGGGATATTTATTCATGGAGGATTTGGAATTTTAGCTCATAAAATAAGAATCGAAACCCAAGATCAAGTAATACCTTCGATAGAATTAGATTACAAGAAAGGGTATGATAGATTATCCATTGGCCCAAACTTTCATCAGTATTTAGGCTATGCCTTAATGGCAAACAGAGGATTAGTAAATTTTCATGCAGGATTTTATGCACAAGAGGGTTTCACTTCTAATATGAGAACTATATTTTTTGATCAACCCTCAATTACTATATCTAAAAAAACAATGTTGGATATTCAAATTGGATTTAAAATAGGTTGGTTTGTACCCATCTACAAAAGGCTTCCAAAAGAATTTTATTACAACTAGCATGCATATTTTATATAATATTGGTGTTCTTTTATATGGATTAGCTATACAATTAGCGGCATTCGTAAATCCAAAAGCGAAAGAATGGGTAAATGGTAGAAGAAACTATTTTAAAAATTTACCTATAATTGACACTTCAAATTTATATTGGTTTCATTGTGCTTCTTTAGGCGAATTTGATCAAGCTTTACCTGTTATAAACCTTCTAAAAGAAAAGGATCCATCTATTTTTATATTCGTAACCTTCTTTTCACCTTCTGGTTATTTACATTATCAAAAAAGAAAACACAAAGTTGATTTAGCTACCTATTTACCTCTTGACACGCCTGGAAATGCAAAATTATTTATTCAACACTTTAAACCCAAAAAAGCATTTTTTGTCAAATATGAATTTTGGGCAAATTATATTTTTGAAGCAAAAAAACAAAATGTAAAACTATATTCAATTAGTGCTTTATTTAGAGAAAAACAACATTTTTTTAAACCAAATGCAAAATTTTTCCCTTCTGTATTAAAACAATTTGATTATTTTTTTGTTCAAAATCAATTATCCGCTAATCTACTTGAAAAAATTGGTATAAATAAATATTTAATTTCAGGAGATACGCGCTTTGATAGGGTAATTGAAAATAAATCTCAATTGCAACCCAATTTAAAAATCGAATCATTTTTAAATGGAGAAAAAGCATTTATCATTGGAAGTTCATGGCCAGAGGACGAGTCAATATTAATACCACTTTTAAATTCAAATAAATTAAGTAATAAAATAATAATTGCACCACATTCTGTTGATGAAAACCACATACAACAAATCATTAAAGAATTAAAAGTACCTTTTATTCGCTATACTCAAATGAAAGAGAAAAGCACAATAGAATCAAAACCTAACGTATTAATCTTAGATACAATTGGGCAACTTTCTAGTGCTTATTTTTATGGAGAAATAGCATATGTTGGTGGTGGTTTTTCAGGAAGTCTTCATAATATTTTAGAACCTGCTGTTTTTGGGCTTCCAGTACTTTTTGGGCCAAAGTTTACAAAATACCCAGAAGCTTCAGAATTTTTGAATCACAAAATTGGTTTTTCAATTAATTCTACAGAAACTTTTTTAATTAATTATCAAAATATTACTTCCAATTTATCTGAACTTAATGCTAGCTGCCAATTATTTATAAATAGTAATAAAGGAGCTTCAGAAAAAATTATTTCAACGATTGAAAAGCAAAACTAATCTACTTCTTTTGATTGTCTATCGAAAAAAATCAGCTGTTTATAGCTCAAAATATAAAAAATGATTCTATCTTTATGATAGACTATATTTGTGCAAACTGAAAAAACATATCCTTTTTTAAAATTCAATCTCTTAGCTGAAAGAGATATTGGATCTATTATATATAGACTGTATGAAAACAAAATTTTTCATGTTATTATAAAAGAAGGAGAAAAAGTAACCATGGAAATGGTGAAAGATGGCTATGCATTTCTTGATTTAAATGGAAAAGGTCGTTTTTATAATATTTATGAATTTAAATCATTTTCTGATATTGAACCCGAAGTAAGGAATTGGTCTGCGAGCAATGA
>CALPVI020000005.1 GCA_943326975.2 Actinomyces viscosus
ACATTTATCGTTTCAAAGCAATCTAAGACATCAGATTTCATCATATTTAATTCAGTCACACCATTGATCATGATAGCGTATTTTAATGCAGGAATATCAATCCATCCACATCTTCTTGCACGACCAGTCGTTGCCCCAAATTCAAAACCTTGTTTACGAATTAATTCACCAACTTCATTATCTAATTCAGTAGGGAAGGGACCACTACCAACTCTAGTACAGTAAGCTTTAAAAATACCGATTACTCTTCCAATTTTTGATGGAGCAATACCTAATCCAGTACAAGTACCAGCAGTAACAGTATTTGAAGAAGTTACAAATGGGTAAGTACCAAAGTCGATATCTAACATTGTACCTTGAGCACCTTCAGCTAAAATTCTTTTACCCGCTTTTAACGCATCATTTAAATAGTGTTCACTATCAACAGCATGTAGCGTTTTTAATGTTTCGACACCCTCCATCCAAGGTCCTTCTAACTCAGCTAAATTATATTCGAAACCTTCAAAATGATTTAAGATATCAATATGTTTTTCAACTAAAGCGTTGTATTTTTCTTTGAAGTTTGGAGAAAAAATATCACCTACACGTAAACCATTTCTACCAGTTTTGTCCATGTAAGTTGGACCAATTCCTTTTAAAGTAGAACCGATTTTGTTTTTCCCTTTAGCAGCTTCAGAAGCAGCATCTAATAAACGGTGAGTAGGTAAGATTAAATGTGCTTTTTTTGAAATTACCAATCTGTTTTTGTAGTCAATATTAAAAGGAATTAATTTTTCTAATTCTTTTTGAAATAAAACAGGGTCAAGTACCACACCATTTCCAACAAGGTTTTTAACTCCTTCTCTGAAAATTCCTGAAGGGATTGTATTTAAAACGTGTTTAATACCCTCAAATTCTAAAGTGTGACCAGCATTTGGACCACCTTGAAAACGCGCAATAATATCATATTGAGGTGTTAAAACGTCGACGATTTTGCCTTTTCCTTCGTCTCCCCATTGTAATCCTAATAATACGTCTACTTTCATTTTTATTCTTATTTCTTAAAATGATTTACAGCTTCCTCTTGTGAAGAATAAATCGTATATATTTCATTTAATTTTGTCATCTTGAAAAGATTTTCAACAATTCCATTTATTCCAAAAAGAATCAAATCACCATTTTTGATGCGTGTTTTAGTTAACGTACGCATTACAAAATTTATTCCAGTTGAATTAATATATGTTAATTGAGAAAAATCCATAATCAAATTACCATGATGAATATCCAAATGTTTTTGAACAGCATCATTTACATCTCTTATGTCTTCTTCACTCATAATTTTCCCTATCAGCGTAAGAATGAATGAATTTTCTTGTTCTACGAAATTGTATTTAAAACTCATTTCTTTTTGTTTTTTACACCATAAAAATAGAGTGAGTGATGGTGTATTGAAATACCAAAAACTTCTTCTATTGTTGCTTTTATGGATTGAATACGAGGATCACAAAATTCAATTAATTCTCCTGTATCAGTACAGACAATGTGATCATGTTGTTTAGAACCATGCGATTTTTCAAATTGAGCAATATTTTTACCAAATTGATGCTTTTGAACTAAATTACAAGCTAACAATAAATCAATTGTATTGTAAAGAGTGGCTCTTGAAACACGATAATTTTGATTTTTCATTTTGATATACAATGATTCTATATCAAAATGACCTTGATAATTGTAGATTTCAGCAAGTATTGCAAATCGTTCAGGAGTTTTCCTGTGCCCGTTTTGCTCCAAATAGGAAGCGAAAATATCTTTAACAGTTGATTGTAATTCCTGCGTTACCATTAATTCCATTCGTAAAAGCGCAAAATTAGTTATTTATTTCAGAAAGTAAATACTACTTTAAGATAATTTTAAATGGTTATCAACAACTTGTTAAAAGAAAATATGCTTGAAAAACAAATGCGAAAAAAAAGCGTTAATAAATGACGCTTTTAATTTTATATATTATTTTCAATGTAATCTATCAACGAATGGATTACTTTAATATGAATCTCCTGAGCTCTATCGGCATAGTTTGAAAAAGGTGCTCTAATTTCAACATCACAAAGTTCTGCCATTTTCCCACCATCTTTTCCTGTTAAACCGATCACCTTCATGCCTTTTTGTTTGGCTGTTTCAATAGCTAATAGTACATTTTTCGAATTTCCTGAAGTTGATATCGCTAATAAAATATCTCCTTTATTGCCTAAGGCTTCTAAATATCTTGAAAAAACAAAATCATAACCGTAATCATTAGAAACACAAGACATATGGCTATTGTCTGAAATAGAAATAGCTGGAAGTGCTCGACGATTGTCTCGATAGCGACCAGTTAATTCTTCAGCGAAATGCATTGCATCACACATTGAACCACCATTTCCACAACTTAATATTTTTCCACCATTTTTTATAGATTCTGTCATTAAATGACCTGCTTTTTGAATCTTCTCAAAATTTTCTTCAGTATTAAATTTTAGTAAAATATCAGCTGCTTCAAAAAAATGGCCCGCTATTTGTTTTGTACTCATCGTTATCGATTTTTGTCAAAATTAAAAAAATCAAGTTGCATTTAAACGATTTTCGACGAAATGTTTTATATTTGGAATCGGACATAGTTCCAGAAAATTTATACTTATGAAAAAAAACGTATTATTACTTATCGCTTTAACATTTACATTAACATCTTTTTCTCAAACGGATTGTTTTAAAAAGTTAGAAGATGCATTTCAAAAAAGAGGTGCTTTAACCGTTGCAGACGCTATACATGATAATGTTATAATAAGTTTTTTCAACAAAGATGGTTCTACTAATTGTGTTGGAGGTAAGGTTAGAGTTGAAAATGGAACAATTGTTTCAATCTTTTTATACTACAAAGATAATTCTTCGGAATTGTATGATAAAAAGTTTTTTAATGGAAACAAACAAGCTCCAAGTATTACTAATGGAATTTCTGAATTTATCTTCACTCCAGATGGAGAAAAGTTTAAGGTAGTTTTTATTCAGAAATTAAAGCCAAAGCAAAAAGAATTAAAAGAAGTTGCTTTACCAGATGACTTATAAAATCAATTAATAAACAAAATTATAATTGGGTGTCTTGATAATTTTAAGACACCTTTTTTATTGTCTAATTATTTTACCATCTTCCATTTCAATAATTCTGTCAGATTTTTGTGCAAATTCACCATCGTGAGTTACAATAAGTAATGTTTGTTTGCTTTCTATTGCTAACTCCTTGAAAACATCAAAAACTATTTGACTATTCTTTTTATCCAAATTACCAGTTGGTTCGTCTCCCATTATAATAAGTGGATCATTTATTAAAGCTCTTGCAATAGCAACCCTTTGTTTTTGTCCGCCAGAAAGTTGATTAGGCATTTTTAAAGCTTCATTTTGAATTCCTAAAATCTTCAATTTTTCCATGGCTCTAAATTCAACTTCTTTTTCTGAAAATTTTCCCAATTTTAAACCGGGTAACATTACATTTTTTAAAACCGAAAATTCATTTAATAGATAATGGAATTGGAAAACAAATCCAATTTTTTCATTTCTTACTTTGGCAAGTTCAGCCTCTTTTTTATTTTGCATACTGATTCCATCTATCAATAATTCTCCTTGATAGTCAGTGTCCATTGTAGAGAGTATGTAAAGGAGGGTAGATTTTCCGCACCCAGATTTCCCAATTACTGATACAAATTCACCTTTATCAATACTGAAATTAATATCATTTAAAACCTTTATAGTAATAGGATCGTGAAAACTTTTTTCTATTGCTTTTGCTTGTAATACGATATCTCCCATTTTATTTCCCTCTAATAATTATAACTGGATCAATTTTACTAGCTTTTTTTGCTGGAAAATACCCAGCAAAATAGGTTGTTACAATTGAAAATATTGTTCCGATTATGTAAAATTTCAAGTCGTAATTAACAGGGAATGTTGTGATTGTTGGCATTGCTGGTGTAATGAATGGTAAGTTATCAATGATTACTGAAAATACAAATCCAAAAAGTAATCCAAAAAGCCCCCCAACAATTCCGATAGCTAAAGCAATTACAATGAATACATTTTTAACTTCTTTACCTGAAAAACCTGTAGCTTTTAATATTGCTATTGAATCCATTTTTTCAAAGATCATCATGTTTAATATATTATAAATTCCAAATCCTGCTACAATTAATAATGTTATACCCACCGCATATGAAATTAAACTTCTAATATCACTACCTGTTTCAAATTGTGCATTCGCTGTTTGAATATCAATAGCATCTACTTGGAAAATTTGACCATATTCTTCAGCTAATTGTGGGGCTTGGAGTATGTTTTTTAGTTTGATTTGTATGTCTGTAATATAATTATTACTCTTACCCAACAATTTTTGAGTAGTTGCAATTGAAGCATAACTTTGAACTTTATCAATGTCTTGTAAACCAGACTGGAAGAAGCCTACAACCTTTAATTGCATTCTTTCTCCTTTAGTTGAAGTGATTTGAATAACATCACCTATTTCAGCTAGCATTTTTTCTGCAGCTACTTTACCTAATATGATACTATTTGGAACATTTTTTAAATCCATAAAATTTCCGCCTACTACATAATCACTAAATTTAAATAATTTGTTCTCTGCTTCAACATCTACACCGCTTATTGAACCTGCCATATCAATAGCACCAACATTATAAAATACTTGAGTGGAAACTTTAGGTGATATTCCTAATACTCGATTATCTTTTTTTAAAGTGCTTAAAATTGCTCCGTTGTTGTATATTTCAATTCGTCCACCATTTGGTTTGATTGATTCTATAAAATTATATGTGTTTTTATACGATGAGTTTTTGTTGATAGGTTGAATTGCAGTAGGTTTGATTTCGTTAAAAAGTCGAATATGTGGAGTTCTATTTAGAATTAATGAGTCTAATAAATCATTCAGCCCGTTCATAAATCCTAATAATGTAACAAACATAGTTATACTAAATACAACTCCAACTGCAGCAACTAATGTCTGTTTCCATCTTGCTAGCATTAATGCTTTAGCAATACTGAAAATTAATTTTAAATTCATTTTCATTTTTCAGGAATAATGATGGCATCTTTAATAGTTAAACCACTTAATACTTCAACCTTTTGATAATCCTTCAAGCCAGTCTTTACGAATTTTTTATTTCCATTTTTTAAAACGACATATTGATCATTTATATAGTATTCTCTAGGTATAGTGATGACATTGTTTTTTTTCTGAATGATTATGTTAGCTTCAAGTGATAAATTTGGATATAGAACATTTGGTTGCTTTATGAAAATCGCTTCAATAGTGAATGTCTTAGATTTATCATTCATTATAGGGTCTATTTTATCTACTAGTGCTTCAAACGTTTGTCCTTTATAACTATCAAGTGAAATAATTATTTTTTGTCCTTTTTTAATTTTAATAATATCGTATTCGTCAACCTCCAGTAAAATAGTAAAAGCTTTCGCATCACCTATAATAGCAATAGGCGTTTGAATATTTACCATTTCACCTTTTTTCTTTAGAATACTATATACCCTTCCTTTTATATCACTTTTTACAATGAAATCAGATTCATTCTCCTTTGATATTTTAACATTGTTTTTTGTTTGTTTATCCGAAAGATTTAACTGTTTTTTTAATTCAATTAATTTAAGTTGTGCGGATAAAAAATTTGTTTTTGAATTTTGAAAATTCAATTGGCTTTGCTCTAGCTGTGAAGAAGAAATAGCGTTTTTTTCGAAAAGATTCTTTTGTCTTGTGAAATTGATCGAATCATTTAGCATTTTATTTTTTGCTAATTCTATTGCTAATTTTAAATCCGATATTTTACTATAATTTGAATTTAAATCTGAAAATTCAGCATTAAGTTCAGCATTTTCTCTATTTATTCGAGATGTTTCATTAAAAATACCAAAAAGGGGAGTTTTACCACTAACCAAATCTCCTTCAGTAACATATACTTTTTGTATGATACCATTTGCCGTTGCAAAAACTTGATATTGTTCTCTAGATTCAATTTTTCCAGATGCATATACTGACTCTGTGATTGTTTCCTTGGTAGGGAAAATACTATTTACCTCTGATTTACAAGAGAAAATAGATAATAATAGTAAACTAAAAAATATCTTTTTCATAGGATAAAGGTAAAAAATATCATGAGTTAAAAACATGATATTTTTCACCTTTTGAGAGAATTATTTAGATTTTTTCACATCTATAATGTCATTGTTGTAGTATGTTTCAGACTTAATTAACTTACCATCGATAGAATATTCCAAAGACAAGCCATGTTGCTCATCGTATAAATAATTAGATTCTTTTTTTAATTTTCCATTTGGATAGAACATTTTTAACTTCCCATGTAGTTCATCTGCTTTGTATTCAGCTTCATATTCTATTATTCCATTCTCATTATACTCTTTATAAGGACCATAATAAGTGCCTTTTTTATGCATTATATCAGAAATTATTTTTCCATTTATATTATACAGTATAAATTGACCTTCTATCAATCCGTTTTTTCGATTGTGTTCTGATGCTTTATTACCATTTTTGAAATAAGTGATAATTAAATTGTTACCAGTAGTTAATTTTATAGGTGTTACTTCAACTCCATTTTTATCTAAATATGAGTAAGATACAAATACGCCATTATCATAATAACGAATCATAATTATATTTCCAAATTGGTCATAATATGTAGATTTTCCATGTTTTTCATCATCTACAAAGTTTGATTCAATAGAAATTGCACCATTTGAAAAATAATTTTTAGTAACACCTTGGATTCTTCCACCAAAATAATTTGCTTCATATGAAATTTTCCCATTGTCGTAATAAACTTTGTATTCACCATCCTCTAATCCATTTAAGTAATTTATTTCTTTTTGGATAGATCCATTTTCTGAATACCAAGTCCATTTATTGTTTTTTTCATCATTAACATAAAAACCGGATGATAAAACTTTTCCATTTGGATAGTACCATGTCGAAACTCCGTCTGCATAACCATTTTTAAAATTCCCTTTAAAACGGATGTATTTCATCAGCGGATCATGTAAACTTACTTCTCCATGAAATTGACCAAATTGATCAATTTTATTTTCATTCGTATCTAAATAAATTTGAGAAACTGTTTTACCTAACTCAATTTCTTTCCAAGAAGTTAGTTTCCCATTTACACCATATGTTTTTTGAATTCCTTGTTCATCACCATAGATATAATAATATTCTCCAGTAAGATTCCCATCTGAATTATAAGTATACCAATCTCTGTCTAATTGATTGTTACTATAAATACCTTCTTGGATAAGTGTATCGAAAATATTGTATTCTAAAAACATACCTTCTCTTACATCATCAACATAAATTGATTTAGTTTTCAAACTTCCATTTGCAAAGTAGGAGTAGCTTGTATCTGTTAACATTCCATTTGCATAGTATTCTATTGTTTCAATATTTCCATATCGATCATAGTATTGCCATTTCCCATCTTTGAAGTCATTTACGAATAGACCTTCAGAACTAATACTATTGTCAGGATAAAAAGATTTGAATTCAATGTTTTTTCCTTTTTTAACACATTTATTAAATACTTCCCCTTTTTTATTTATAGATCTAACTTCTATTAATTCCCCTTTTTTATAAACTTGTTCTTGGTATTTTTTACCATCTAAATCGTAATTAATACTTGTGCCGTTTTGTTTTCCTGTTTCATCAAGTTCGCCACTATAACTTAAAATGCCATTAGAATAGTATTCAGCAAATTTCCCAACTTGATTTCCTTCTTTGTAATTTTTCTCTTCGTATAGTTTACCATTTGAGTGCCAAGTTTTCAATGTTCCGTTATATAAATCATTTAAATAGGTGACCTCTGATTGCTTTTGCCCATTTGGATAATATTGTGTTCTGACACCTTCAATTTTGTCATCTTTTAAAGTGAATTCATCTTCTAATTTTCCATTTGCATGGTATGATTTGTATACTCCTTGAGCAATATCATCTACTAATGAATATCTAAAATGAATTCGACCATTTTCATAATAACTTATTAATTCACCATTTTTTTTATCTGCTTTTAGGACATATTTTTCAAATAAATCACCGCTTCTGAAATAACTGTAAACAGTATCTTCTTGAAGGTCATTTTTGAAAAACTTTTTTTCGCTTAATTCGCCAGTGTAGAAATAATAGTAAGCATCTCCAGTAGCAATATCATCTTTAAATTCAACTTTGCTTTCAGGATTTCCGTTGTAGATATTTCTCCAAGTCCAAGAACCTGTTTTTTTACTTTCATTCGTAAATTCTGCAGTTAAATTCAATGTGCCATTTGGATGGAAATAATACCATTTTCCAATTGGTTCATTTGATTCATTGTATTTACCATATCCTTCAATACCTGTTGAGCCATAACTAACTAATACATGTTCTTTTTTGTTTTCAAAATTCATTAATTGGTATTGGATTTTATCGGTCCATTTAATTTGCGCCCAATCAATAAACTCATCAGTTTTTTTAAGTTTTTTTGCAACTTTTTTACTTATTACAGGATCAATAGAAGGTCTGTTTAAAAATAAAATTAAATCATCTATTTTACCGTTGTTGAAAATTTCTTTGTAAAAAGGAACATAGAATTGATGCCAAAAGCCATTATTGTTTTTATCGTAGTTTAAATTTGATAAAATATAAAAGACCTGTTTAGCTAATTCATTATTTATAGTGAATTTTTGTTTTTCACTTGCTGCAAGAGAGTTTTTGTTTTTTATTGCAGCATTTAATTTATCAAAGTTATCTTGATTTATAATCCAATCGATGTTTGACCCCTTTTCTTCATAACTAAGATCTGCAATTTGTTCAAGAATAATCAATGCTTTTTGAGAACGTTCTGAATCTGGTTCAAGTAAAATTAATGTCATTAAACTTAAAAAGGCTTCAGTATAATAACCTTCTTTAGCTGCATATATACCTAATTGGTTATGAGCTCCAGCAAAGTTCGGGTGGAACAAGATGGCTTGTTTATAGTCTTCAATTGCTTTTTCGTGTTTTTTTGCATTTTCATAGCTATAGCCACGATTTGAATATAGACCATAGTGAAATGGGAACAATTCAATTCCTTTATTATATGTTTTTATAGCATTTTCAAATTGACCATCTTTTTCATAAGACAATCCTAAAAGTTTATAAGCAATATGTTTTTTAGGATAGGGTAAATTTAATTCAAGAAGTTCGTTTAATGTTTTTTCAGCACTTTTGTAATCTTCTTTATAAAAGTAACAATTTGCAATTTCGACTTGTGCTTCACTATAGTTTGTATCATTTAAAGATACTTTTTGGTAAACTTCTATAGCTTCTTCATATTCTTTACTATAATTTAAAAGCATTCCTTCTAAAAACATATCAGAAGCAGTTTTGTTTTCAATATTTTTTTGAGAATAATTAACTCCGATTGAAAAACTAATTAAAATAATTGAAAAAAATAATTTCATGATTTTTACTTTTTTGGTGGTTATTTATTAAAAATTGTAGAATTTGCCTGGTCAGTAGGCATGATTACTAGGTCATTTATATTTACATGTTTAGGTCTATTGGATACAAAGTAAATACTTTCTGCGATATCTTCAGCAAATAATGGTGAAAAACCTTCATAAACTTTTTCAGCTGTTTCTTTATCACCTTTAAACCTAACTAAAGAAAACTCAGTGTCAGCAGCTCCTGGAGCTATATTTGTAACTTTTATTCCATAATTTACTAAATCTATTCTCATTGCTTTAGAAAGTGAATCAACTGCATGTTTTGTAGCGCAATAAACATTCCCTCCGGGGTAAACCTCTTTTCCAGCAATACTAGAAATATTTATAATATGTCCTTTTCGATTTTTTTTAAAAAAAGGGATAATTGCTTTAGAAACATAAAGTAATCCCTTTAGATTTGTATCGATCATTCTTTCCCAATCATCCGTATCAGCCTCTTCTATTGGTCCACGTCCAACTGCTAAACCGGCATTATTTATTAAAATTTCAATGTTGTCAGTAATTTTATCTTCTAATGAATTGATAGATTTAATTACTTCTAATTGATTTCTAACATCAAAATTTAATGTTACTATATCTACACCATATGAATTTTTTAACTCTTGACTAACACTATTTAAACGATCATTTCTTCGTCCTGTCAGGATTAAATTCCAATTATTTTGAGCGAATATTTTCGCGCATGCTTCTCCAAAACCTGAAGTAGCACCTGTAATAAATACGTATTTACTCATTTACATTTAGTTGTTTGTCTTTTTTATTATGAAGAATAGCAATTATAAATATTAAAGCTATTTGAACAGGAAATCTGAAACGAATTATTGCTCCAGAAATCGGAGTTGTCCAACCAATAAGCAAAAGTAATAATAATGAAAATAAAGTTAGATATAAAATCATAAATTGTTTCTGAGAATCAATGGATTGACGTTTGTATAAAATGTAACTTAATAAAAGTAAAGAGAAAATTATTTCTATTTGAAAGGGTAAGCTCATCCAATTAAATTTTTCATTAGGTAAAGGTCTTAGAAAAGCATTTGCAATCGCTTCGGGAATGTTTTTAATTAATTGTAATTTTGAGTTGTTGATTCTAGTTACATTGAAAAAACTTGTGGATCCAGGCATTACTATATGGATAGGATATTTTTTTAATGAATGAGCAATCTTAATTTCTTCTGGATTATTTTGAAGTAAAACATCCAATTTATAAGCAATTGTATTTTGCTTTATTTGAATTTCTTTTTCGTCTATGCTTAAGTTTTTATAGTTGTCAGGGGTGAAATAATAATAGCAATTAGGTCCGTAGACATGTATTCCACCTTCACCTAAATTAATCATATCGAATTGTTTACGTGATATTTTAGAGGTTAAAGTTTGAAAAGTATTTTGAAGAAGTATTATTGATATAATGCAAATTAATAAATAGGATAAAATAGAAGCTCCAAATTTGTTTTTAAAAATATATTTATAAATCAAGATTAAAGGTGTCAGAATTAAAAGAGCAAATAATAAATAAGGCTTAAAAAGAATTAACAGAACTAAACCAATAAAAAAATTAATTAACTTCTTTTTGAAAGGATTAGGATATAGTATACCATAAATCAAAAATCCAATTCCAGTAAATAGGAATGATTCTTTTAAAATACCTGATGTCCAAAAAATGATACTCGGAGAGAGTAGTAAAATAGTAAATAGATAAATTGGTTTAAAATTAGAATAATATTGAATTGTTTTGAATAATTTGATAAACCCAAAAATTGAGATAAAATTGATAATTAATACATGAATGTAAATGTTGTTAAATGAAATAAAATGGAATAAACTTTGAAGTCTGATTAAATTATGGGTGTCATTTATAAAAGAAGTACCATTATTTAGCCATAAAAAAGAATTTTCAAAATATACTCTACAAGAAATATGGTCTACATTAGATTTGAATAAGAGTTGGAAATATGTTTTTGGAGATTGATAAAATATGTTATTTAAATCTTTTCCTTCTTGAAAGAATCGATATACATCTGAAGGTTCATTTGGGTCAAAGTTGATTTTTAAATAATAATATACAAAGAATGAGCCTACAATACATTTTATCCAAAAGGAAAAAAGATATGTATAATCACTAAGTGGTTGAATAGTGTTGGAATGATTCTTTTTATATATTACATAAGATAATAACGATAAAATAATCAAAAAATAAATGAGACTAAAAACCATCTATTACTTTTGAATTTTAGTTAATTTAAATTTTGTTGGATTGATTAATAGCAGTCCTATCAAAACAAAAGATAATTGCACAGGAAATCTATATCTGAAAATTGCTCCTGAAATTGGCGTTACCCAACCGATAACTAACAAAAGAAATAGTGAAAATACAAGAATACTCTGAATAAGGTTTAGTTGTTCTTTAGTAAGGTTTTTTCTGTAAATTACACAAATAATAATAAATAATGACACCCCAAAACTTTCAATAAGTGCTGGTATTTTTAATTTACTTTTTTCATCAAATAAAAACGGCCTGAACAAAGCATTTGAAATTGCTTCGGGGATATTTAAAATCATTTGTTTGATAGAATAATTAATTGGAGTAGTTTCAAAAAAACTATTTGCTCTTGGGTCATTTGCATAAACAATCCAATTTTGTGTAGACGGTGAAATATAAGTAAATCTTGTAGGATGAGCATTTTTTGCTGCATAATAAAGAACTCTAGATCGTTGTTTAAAAATTAAGTGTTTTTTGTCTTTTGAAAACGTAATGTTTTTTTCTTCAGTTTTAGGTATGTAGTAAAAACATGTATCTCCTTTGATGTGAAGCCCACCTCGTCCAATATTTGAAAAATTAAATTGTTTTCTAGTAGCAAAGTTGACAAAATGTTTTGTTTTTGATGGCATAAGAATAGCTACCAAAACAATTATTGAAAAAATCAGAACAATACTCGCAATATATTTATAGTTAAATACGTATTTGTTTATTGCAAAATAGATAAATGCTGGAAATAGACAAATTAAAACATAAGGTTTAAAGCAAATTAGGATTATTATGCTAATTACAAAAGGTGTAATTTTATTTTTTAGAGGTTCTTTCAATAAAATCAATCTAAGAATTAACCCTATTCCTAATAACACAAATGGTTCTTTGAGTATTCCAGATGTCCAAAATAGCATACTAGGAATTAATAATATACTAATAAAAACAAGATTAGGTTTTAATAATGATAATGGTTGAATAGATTTGTAAATTTGTTGTATTCCAATAAAAGAAATAAAGCACATGAAAAGAGTATGAATCAAGGCTGAGCCATTAGAAATAAATTGAATAATACTGTGAAAACGGATTACATTTCTAAAATCGTTCAACAAAGATAGACTGCCAGAATCCCAAAGGTAAGTGTTGTTTAAATAATTTTTAAGTAGATATTCATCGTTACCTAAACCAAATAATATTTGAAAATATATTTTTGGAGATTCATAAAATATTTGATTCACTTCTTTGGAATCATGAAGAAATCTTATTGCGTCTGATGGAATTATGTTTTTAGGATAGTAGTAAATGTAAACATATGTAAAAATGAATCCTACAAAAAATTTTAAAACAAACCCAAATAATATCAGCCAATTTGGAAGCAAAGGAAAACACAAAGGCTTATACTTCCATAATATCATTATGAATACGATTAAAAAAAGTAAAGTTGAAAGTAATTCCATTTTCACATCAAAAATAATCAAAAAATAAATGAAGGGGTGTAAAATTTTCATATTCACTGACGAGTTGTCAGATTTTGTTGAATGGCATAATGATTGTCATAAGAGTTGAAAATTGAAATAATTAATATGAGAACAGGACAGATTAATGTACAGACGGAAAATATTTTTCCAATTATCAAAAAATTCTTATACTCTGATCATGAAATTTTTCTTAGAGAGTTAGTTTCGAACGCAGTTGATGCAAGTCAAAAATTACGTTTTTTAGCATCTAATGGAGAGTTTAAAGGTGAGTTGGGTGAATTAAAGGTTGATGTTCTTTTAGATAAAGAAGCAAAAACTTTGACAATTAGAGATAGAGGAATTGGTATGACTGAAGAAGAGATTGATAAATACATCAATCAAATTGCTTTTTCAGGCGCTGAAGAATTTCTTCAAAAGTATAAAGGTCAAGAAGGTGCAGAACAAATTATCGGACATTTTGGTCTTGGTTTTTATTCTGCATTTATGGTAGCAGAGAAAGTTCAAATTAGAACTCTTTCGAGACATGAAGGAGCGAAAGCAGTTCAATGGGAAAGTAATGGTTCGCCAGAATTTACAATCACAGAAATTGAAAAAGAGGATAGAGGTACAGATATCGTATTATATATTGCAGAAGATTCAATTGAATTTTTAGAAAAAGCAAGGATAACTGAAATACTTACAAAATACTGTAAATTTTTACCATCTCCTGTCTTTTTTGGAAATAAAACTGAGTACATTGATGATCCATCAGGTGAAAAAGATGAGAAAGGAAATGTAAAAAGAATTTCAATTGATGTTCCAAATCAGATAAATAATCCTGAACCAGCTTGGACAAAAGCACCAGTTGATTTAAACCAAGAAGATTATGATAAATTCTATAGAGAATTGTATCCAATGTCTTTTGATAGTCCATTATTTCATATTCATTTGAATGTTGATTATCCATTTAATTTAACTGGTATTTTGTATTTCCCTAAGATTAAGGAAAATGTTGAGGTTCAAAGAAATAAAATTAATTTATATTCAAATCAAGTATTTATTACTGATAGTGTTGCTGAAATTGTACCTGAATTTTTGACGTTATTACATGGTGTAATTGATTCTCCAGATATTCCTTTAAATGTTTCTCGTTCTTATTTACAAAGTGATGGAAATGTTAAGAAAATTTCAGCTCATATAACGAAGAAAGTAGCCGATAAATTAGCTGAAATGTTCAAAAAAGATCGTGCTGATTTTGAGTCAAAATGGGATGATTTACAAGTTTTTGTTCAGTATGGATCTTTATCTGATGATAAATTTGCAGAAAAAGCAAAATCATTTACACTATTAAAAAATCAAGAAGGTAAATACTTCACTTTTGAAGAGTACAAAGAAAAAGTAGCTACACTTCAAACTAATAAAGATGGTAAAGTTGTTTTCTTGTATACTAATAGTTTAGAAGAACAATATTCATTTGTTAAAAAAGCAAAGGATAGAGGGTATGATGTATTGCATTTAGAAGGTCCTTTAACACCTCATTTTGTTTCTAAAATGGAACAAACTTTTGAAGATGTAACATTTGCGAGAGTTGATGCTGATACCCTGGATAAATTGATTCAAAAAGATGAGGAGATCCCTTCTAAATTAACGAAAGAAGATGAAGAAAAATTAAAGCCTTTGTTTGAGCAAGTAGTTAATAAAGATAAATTTATTATCCAGTTTGAAAGTATGAGTTCTGATGATGCACCTATTATCATTACGCAACCAGAATTTATAAGAAGAATGATGGAGCAACAGAAATTAGGTGGTGGAGGCTTTTACGGAGCATTTCCTGAAACATACAACTTGGTTGTTAATGGGAATCACACAAAAATTTCAGATGTATTAGCTGAAAGTTCAGATGAAAACAAAACATCTAAGATTAAGCAACTTACAGATTTAGCTTTACTTTCTCAGGGTATGTTGAAAGGAGAGGCTTTAAGTGAATTTATCGATAGAAGTATCGAGTTAGTATAAAAATAATTACTTTTAAAGGGCGGGAATTTTTCTCGCCCTTTTTTTAATTTAAAACGTTTATTTTGTTTAAGTGGATTTTAGCAGCAGGTGGATATTTCTTATTAGGTAAGAATTTTTTAGGAGCGATTTTAGGTTTTTTTATTGGTAATTTAATTGATAATTATCAAAATGTTGTGCGTACAGCAAAAACACAAGCTCAAAAAGAAGGCAGATCTTATAATCCTGAAGATTTATTTCAGTATTATCAACAAAGGTCATCTCAGAATGATATTCCTACTATGTTAATGGCGCTTTCAGCTGCAATAATGAAAGCAGATGGTAAAGTATTAAAGGCTGAATTGGATTATGTAAAGTTATTTTTAAATAATCAGTTTGGTCCAGGATACGCATCGACTCATTTAAAAACATTAAAGCATTTTATCGATTCTGATGATATTCCGTTGCAACAAATTTGTTTGGATATTAAAATGAGAACAATGCCAGAGGTAAGGGTTCAATTGATTCATTACTTATTTGGAATTGCAAAGTCAGATGGCACTGTTTCAACTTCTGAAATTAATGTTTTAAATCAAATTGCTTCTATGATGGGAGTTCCTGCAATTGAATTTGAAAGCGTTAAAAACATGTTCTATCGTGATGTAAATTCAGATTATGCAGTCTTAGGAATTGGTTCAGAAGCGACTGACGATGAGGTTAAAAAAGCGTATAGGCAAATGGCTATAAAATTCCATCCTGATAAAGTTGCTTCGATGGGAGAAGAGTATCAGAAAGGAGCGAAGGAGAAGTTTCAAAAAATTCAAGAAGCTTACGAGAATATAAAGAAAAATAGAAATATGAAATAACGAGATTTTGATTTTAATTCATCAAAATTAATCGTTTAAAAATAAAAAGAATGCGTAAAAAGATAATGTTATTAGGTTCAGGCGAATTAGGAAAAGAATTCGTTATTGCATGTCAAAGATTAGGTCAATATATCATAGCTGTTGATAGTTATGAAGGAGCACCTGCAATGCAAGTTGCTCATGAGTTTGAAGTAATAAATATGTTAGATGGTGATGCGTTAGATGCGATTGTTTCTAAACATCAACCAGATATTATTGTTCCTGAAATTGAAGCAATTAGAACAGAACGTTTTTATGATTACGAATCAAAAGGTATTCAAGTTGTTCCGAGTGCAAAAGCAGCTAATTTCACAATGAATAGAAAGGCTATTCGCGATTTGGCAGCTAAGGAAGTAGGTGTTAGAACTGCTAATTATCGTTATGCTACAACGTTAGAAGAACTACAAAATGGAGTTGTTGCGGTTGGAGTTCCTTGTGTAGTTAAACCTTTAATGTCAAGTTCTGGTAAAGGTCAATCAGTAATTAAAACGGAAGCTGATATCGAAAAAGCATGGAAATATGCAATAGAGGGTTCACGAGGTGACTTATTAGAAGTAATCGTAGAAGGATTTGTTGATTTTGATTATGAAATTACATTATTAACATTGACACAGCAAAATGGCAATACATTATTTTGTCCTCCGATAGGTCATCGTCAAGAAAGAGGTGATTATCAAGAAAGTTGGCAACCAATGCCCATGAATCCAGAACATTTGGAAGAGGCAAAAAAAATGGCTGCTGATGTAACAAAAGCCTTAGGTGGTGCAGGTATTTGGGGAGTTGAGTTTTTTATTACAAAAGAAGGAGCATATTTTTCTGAGTTATCTCCAAGACCTCACGATACTGGAATGGTTACATTGGGAAATACTCAAAATTTATCTGAATTTGAATTACATGCACGAGCTATTTTAGGTATTCCAGTAAATGAAATAACCTTAGAAAGAAATGGAGCGAGTGCAGTAGTTTTAGCATCAAAAGAAAATGATAATACACCTTTATTTAAAGGATTAGATAAAGCTGCTATTGTACCCCAAACTGATTTTAAATTATTTGGAAAACCAACTACAAGACCATATAGAAGAATGGCAGTAGCATTGGCTTTTGGAAATGAAGATGTTAAAGATTTAGTAGAAAAAGCAAAATCGGTTGCAGCATTGATTGAGGTTGAATAAAATTCAAAAATAAGAAACAAAAAAATAGGTGTCTGAGCAAAGTCGAGGACACCTATTTTTTTTAGTATAATTATAATAAGAATTAAGCCATATTTAATTTAGCTACTTTCGATTTTGAAAATTGAGCTTCTGCATACTCTTTAGTTACTCTAAATTCTGAATCATCTTTCGATGGTAATTCATACATTGCATCTGTAAGAATTGCTTCACAAATTGAACGTAAACCTCTAGCTCCCAATTGAAACTCAATTGCTTTATCAACCATAAAATCTAATACATCACCATCAAAAGTCAATTTAATACCATCAATGTCAAATAGACGTAAGTATTGTTTTACTAAAGCATTTTTAGGTTCAGTTAAGATTCGTTTTAAACTTTTAGCATCTAATGGTTCTAAATATGTTAAAACTGGGAATCGTCCTATTAATTCAGGTATTAATCCAAAAGTTTTAATGTCAGTAGGATTAATATATTTTAAGAAACTATCTCCTTCAATTCTTTCTTCCGCTTTGTTTGTAAAGCCAATTGTTTTCTTATTTACTCTTCGAGCAATGTGTTTTTCAATTCCATCAAAAGCACCTCCACAAATAAACAAAATATTTCTTGTGTCTATTTGAATCATTTTTTGCTCAGGATGTTTTCTTCCTCCTTGAGGTGGAACGTTTACAGTAGCACCTTCAAGCAATTTTAATAATGCTTGTTGCACACCTTCACCTGAAACATCTCTAGTTATAGATGGGTTATCACTTTTACGTGCTATTTTATCTATTTCATCTATAAATACAATTCCATTTTGAGCAGCTTCTACATTGTAGTCTGATGCTTGAAGTAATCGTGATAAAATACTTTCTACATCTTCTCCAACATAACCAGCTTCAGTCAAGACTGTTGCGTCAGCAATACAAAAAGGAACGTTTAACATTTTAGCAATTGTTTTAGCTAATAATGTTTTACCTGTTCCAGTTCTTCCTACTAATATGACGTTAGATTTTTCAATTTCAACTTCATCTTTAGATTCTGGTTGATTTAATCTTTTATAATGATTGTAAACTGCAACTGATAATACTTTCTTAGCATCATCTTGACCAATTACATACTCATCTAATTTTGTTTTTATTTCAATTGGTTTCAAAACGTTTACAGAAGGTTTTTTCGCTTTCTTTTGAACGACTTCCTCTTCCATAATTATAGAATTAGCTTGTGTAATACAACTGTCACATATATGACCAGTTACACCTGCAATCAATAAACCAACTTCACTTCTTGATCTTCCACAAAATGAACAACCTGCTTCTTTTTTTGCCATCTTTAAAATTGAGAAAAGGTCACTTGTAGTTACAAGTGACCTTTATTAATAAACTATAAGTTTAATTATCTAGGGTTACGAACTAAAACTTCGTCTACCATTCCGTATTCTTTAGCTTCATCAGCTGTCATCCAATAATCTCTATCAGAATCAGCCCAAACTTTATCAAATGATTGTTTAGAATGTTGTGCGATTATTTCGTACAATTCTTTTTTCAATTTTTGAATCTCTCTAGCTGTGATTTCTATATCAGAAGCCTGACCTTGAGCACCTCCTAATGGTTGGTGAATCATGACTCTTGAATGCTTTAATGCAGTTCTTTTACCTTCAGCACCCGCACACATTAAAACAGCTCCCATTGAAGCAGCCATTCCTGTACAAATAGTTGCTACATCAGGTTTGATGTATTGCATTGTATCATAAATCCCTAATCCTGCATAAACAGAACCTCCAGGAGAATTTAAATAGATTTGAATATCTTTTTTTGCATCAGCTGACTCTAAGAATAATAACTGAGCATTTACAATATTTGCAACTTGATCGTTGATCCCTGTTCCTAAGAAAATGATTCTATCCATCATTAATCGAGAGAAAACGTCCATTTGAGTCATGTTCAATTGTCGTTCTTCAATAATATAAGGTGTAACAGAAGATTCGATATAGTAATCAAGGTGCATACTGCTAATGCCCATATGCTTTGTAGCGTATTTTTTAAATTCGTTGTTATTAAACATAATGAATGTGTTATTGTTTGATGTAAAGATAAGTGAAACTTTAGAAAGTGAAAGTGAATTTGATTAAAAAAAGTTAAAACATTAAGTGTTTATAATTTTATTTCACTTTTAATAAATTGATTTATAATTTTTAACCCATTCAGGATCTTGAACATCATGTAATAAATTCCAAAAATTTGAATCTAAGAAGTAGTCACCGTCTATTTGTTTTACTCCAAATGTTTTATAAAGATATTGTTCCTGAGCTATTGTCGGTCTAAATTTTCTATGGCTCCAACCATTTCCTTTAGTTAAGTCAAATGGATGTCTTTCAAATCGAAGTTTCCATAAGGAATCCATAGAATTACAATATGCATAATCTTTAAATGTAATCTCATCCTTCAATACGCCACAATTTAATCCATTTTTTTCAAAATAATTGATTCTTTTAGGGTTGTAAATACTAGGCCATTTTCCTGATGCAATATGTATGAATTCGTTTTCAGTTAGAAATTTTTTATTTGTTTTAGAAATTCCATTGTCTAAATAAACCATATATGTGGTAAATTGTCCAGTTGATTGATAAGTTATATTAACACCAAAAACAGGTCTAGCCTCATAGTTTTCTATAACTGAGGAAGAACCTATCCAAATGATAATTAATATAAATCGTCTAAACATATTCTAAAATACTGAAAATTGATTTTTTATTAAAATTTAGTTCATAACTGACTAAGTAACTGTTCATAACTGTTCATCTTTCTTTTTTTTGAAAACGAGTTTAATAATGAGTAACATGATTATAGAAAATACTACTGGATAAATCCAACTATTCGAAAGAAACAAAATAACCAAAAATGCTGGTATCAAAAAGATAGAAGCTAAATGGAATTTACCTTGATTATGATTAGAATTACTATTCAA
>CALPVI020000006.1 GCA_943326975.2 Actinomyces viscosus
AAAAAGAAACGATCTCCTGGTATATCTTTCATAGCAACTAAGCCTTCACATTGGTTCTCAATCATTTTGACAAACAAACCATGCTCAGTTAAACCTGAAACAATTCCTTCAAACTCTTCTCCTATTTTATCTTGAACAAATAAAACTTGGAAATATTTCGTTGAATCTCGTTCCGCATCTACCGCTTTACGCTCATTTCTTGAAATACGTTTACAAACATCATCTAACTCTTTGCCATATCGATGTTTTTGTGTTGTCAATTCTTCCAATAAAATACGATGAACCATTAAATCAGCATATCGACGTATTGGTGATGTGAAATGCGTATAGTGTTGAAATGCTAAACCATAATGCCCAATGTTTTTTGTCTCATAAGTTGCTTTCGCCATGGAACGAATAGCCATCGTTTGAATAATTGAATATTCATTCGTCAAACGGATATCGTCTAATAAGCGATTGATGCTTTTTGCAATTTCATCTGGGTGCGTAAAATCTAATTTGTATCCAAATTTATCAATGAAAATATTGAAAACTCCAATTTTTGTTTCATCGGGTTTGTCATGTACACGATAAATAAATGGTATTTGATCACGATTCTTTTTAGGAATACCAACAAATTCTGCCACTTTTCTATTGGCCAACAACATGAATTCTTCAATTAATTTATGCGCATCTTTAGACGTTTTGATCATAACCTCAATTGGCATTCCTTCTTCGTCTAATTTAAAACGCATCTCTTCAGATTCGATACTCAAAGCGCCACTTTTAATTCGCTTTCCTCTATAAATTTTTGCTAATTTATCTAATTTTAGAATCTCCTCTTTGTAATCACCATCTTTCCCTTCAATGATTTCTTGCGCTTCTTCATAGGTAAATCTTCTGTTCGAATGAATTACCGTTTTTCCAAACCATTCGTTATGAATACCGCCATTTTCATCAATTTCAAAAACAGCAGAAAAACTAAATTTATCTTCATTTGGTCGCAAAGAACAAGCCATATTCGATAATTGTTCAGGCAACATAGGTACTACTCTGTCAACTAAATAAACAGAGTTTGAGCGTTTTAATGCCTCCACATCCATTGGACTTCCAACCGTAACGTAATGACTAACGTCTGCAATGTGAACACCCACTTCTATATTTCCATTTGGTAATACTTTATAGGATAAAGCATCATCAAAATCTTTTGCATCTAAAGGGTCAATTGTAAAAGTTGTAATATCTCTAAAATCTCTTCTTTTAGCAACTTCTTCTGGATCTAATTCTAAACCAACCATTTCTGCCTGACTCAATACCTCATCTGGAAAAGTAAACTCAATACCATTGTTACATAAAATGCTCATCATTTCGGTATCATTGGTGGTTTTCTTGCCTAAACACTCTAACACTTCTCCATATGGATTACCAGCAGATTTAGGCCAAACGGTAATTTTCACCAAACATTTCTCACCATCTTTTGCTCCATTCAACTTTTCTTTAGGAATGAAAATATCTGTTCCTGCTTTTGAATTATCAGGTATCAAAAAAGCAAAATTTTCATGCATTTGAATCGTACCCACAAACTGAGTTCGCTCACGTTCAACTACTGAAATAATTCTACCTTCTGTTCGAGTTGGCCCTTTCTTAATAATTTGCACTTTTACTATATCCCCATTCAAAGATTGATTTAAATTATCTGGAGAAATATAAATGTCTTTTTCAGCTTTGGAAGTCATTACAAAACCTGCTCCGCGAGCAGAAAGCATCAAAGAACCTTCAACAAGATTATCTAACTCTTTTAAGGTATATTCACCATGAGACATGGTTCTTAAATAACTGTCTTTCGATAAATCTTGTAGAATTGTATAAACTAATTTGCGTAACGCATTTTCACGAACATCCAACAATTCACAAACTTGTTTATGCGTAAGTTTAGCATCTGGATTTTTCTCAAAAGCTTTTCTGATAGCATGCGTCAAACTTTGCTTTAACTTATTTGATTTTTTTCCTTTCTCTTTGCGCATAATTATTGTGGATTGAGTTGCTAATTTACTACTAAATATAAGAAAAAATAAGGTAGTTTAAAATAATGCATGTAATTTTAAATTAATATTTAGTTTTTAGTTGAAGAAAATATCTTTCATAAGAACAGAATTCAATCAAAATTTTTAGTAAATTAACACTTCAAAAAAATAAAACATATGAACGCAAGAGTTGAAGCAGCATTAAATGACCAAATACAAAAAGAAGGATATTCTTCACAATTTTACTTAGCTATGGCTTCTTGGGCTGAAAATAATGGCTTAAACGGAACATCAAAATTTTTATATACGCACTCTGATGAAGAAAGATTTCACATGTTGAAATTGATCAAATTTGTAAACGAAAGAGGGGGAGTTGCTTTAGTACCTGCAACCGAACAACCACCTGTGGATTACAAAGATTTAGAAAATGTTTTTGAATTGCTGCTAGAACATGAATTAATGGTGACAGATAGCATCAATAACTTGGTAGATATTTGTTTACAAGAAAAAGATTATACGACACATAATTTTGTTCAATGGTATGTTTCAGAACAATTAGAAGAAGAAGCATTAGCAAGAACAATCCTTGATAAGTTAAAATTAATCGGTGGTGACAAAGGAGGTATGTATATGTTTGACAGAGATTTAGAGAATATCGTAAGTCAATCTAATGCACCCGCTGATGCAAAAGCGTAATTAATTTTAACATTTTCTAGGCACTATAAAAGTGTTGAGGGTAAATTATATCTATGAAAAAACTACTTTCAGTTGTCTTTTTGTTTGTGGCATTGATTTCATTGTCACAAACAGCATATCGATTTAGAAATTACACAATTAGCGATGGAATTTCTCAAAGTTCTGTTCTGAACATCATTCAAGATCAGTCCAACGCGCTTTGGATAGGGACGCAAGATGGTTTGAATCGATTTGATGGCAAAAACTTTGAAGTTTTTAACTCGGATAATACCCCTGGAATAGAAAGTGAATACATTCGATGTTCAGCTAAAACAAAGGATGGTAATTTATGGTTTGGTTCAGCTAATGGATTGATTCTATATAATATCAAAACCGAAAAATTTAAGACTTTCTATTTATATAAAAATGCTATTCTTCAAATAGAAAGTATTACGGTAGATAAAAATGATAATATTTGGATTTCTTCACTTGCAAGTGGATTATTAAAATTCAATCCCAAACAGAAAAAATTTACCGTTTACACAGATTTTCTGCCAAGTAAACGAATACAAAGTGTTTTTTATGTGGGAGGAAATAAAATACTTGTAAACACTGAAGATAGTGGTGTTTTTGAATTGGATGAAGTAACTAAAAAAGTAAAAAAGATTACAATTCCTTACAAAAAAGGAGCAATCGGAATCATCTCTAAAATTGTACAACCTAGCAAGGACTTATTATATTTCTGTACAAATCAAGGTATCTATCAGTATTTAATCTCTACTCAAAAAATAGCTCAAAAGTTCCAAAAATTAACAAAAGAATACGGTACTATTCCGATTACAGATATTCAAATTTCAGAGGATAATCAATGGATTCTGACTAGTAATGAAGGATTGTTCACTATTTCTACGGATGGTTCTATTTTTCACAATACAGAAGATATTTTTCAAAAAAATGCATTACTTAACAACAAAATCAGTTGCTTATTCATAGATAACTCTGGTAATTATTGGATTGGTTCTGAACGTGGTTTAAGTAGTTTCAACCCAAAAAGACAAGATTTTTTAGGCATCGGACCAAGTGGTAATTTAGAACAAGGTTTACCAAGCCCCACTGTTTGGTGTTTTGCTGAAGATAAAGCAGCTAATTTTGTTTACATTGGAACGGATGTGGGTGTTTCAATATACAACCGAAATACAAGAAAATATGCCCATTGTTTTATTAAAAATAAAAATAATCAGGCTTTTCCAGTTAGAACCATTTATGTATTTAATGATAAACATATACTAGCAGGTAGTGATGACGGATTGTATCAAATCAAAATAAATGGAGCGAATAACTTCGAGTTGTCTAAAATAGATTTCGTAAAAGGTTTACAAAGTTTAACACACAATCGAATTTATACAATTGTCCATTGGAAAGAAGATAAGTTCTTTCTTGGAACAAAAGGAGGAATCGTTATCTACGACTTTAAACAGAAAAAAAGTGAGATATTTGAACGCAATAGCGTCCCAAATTCTTCTAACATTGGAATTTGTAGGTTAATTTTCAAAAACAAAAAAGGTAAAGTATTCTTCGCAACAAGTACCGGTGGATTAAATTACCTTGATGAAAAAGAATCAGTTCTAAAAATAAGACCTTATAAATATAACCCGAATCTTAAAAATCTTACGAAAGATTATCTAACTTCTGTTTACCAAATCAATAGTTATGAATATTACTTTGGTACGTTGGGTTCAGGACTTATTTATTGGAATGAGAAAACGAAAGATGGTAAAACATACAACAAATCTTTAGGTTTACCGAATAATGTAATCTATAGTGTACTGCCTGATGACAAGAAAAACCTATGGTTAAGTACTAATAAAGGTATTAGTTGCATTAATATCCTGAATAAAACGATTGTAAACTATGAAGAAATAAATGGTTTAATGAGCAACGAATTTAATTTAGGAGCTTACCTTAAATCCACAAGTGGTCAACTCTACTTTGGTGGGATATATGGTTACAACTATTTTAATCCAAACACATTAGGGATTCATTCAAATGATATACATGTCATCTTCTCAAAATTCAAATTAGATAAATCATGGTTGAAACCGAATGAGAAAGATTCACCTCTAAAAAAACCAATTACAAATACAAAGCAAATTGATTTAAGCTATACGCAAAGAAGTTTCACTATTCAATTTATTCCTTCAGATATCAGTAATCCTGAATTAACGAACTACAAATACATTTTAGAGGGTTCAGATGAAGGGGAAGTCTTGTTAAGAAATTCAAATGAAATACATTTCCCATCACTTTCTTCAGGTGAATATCGCTTAAAAGTATATGCTCGTGTAGGTGAAGGAGAATGGAATCAAAGTCCAAGTATTTTAAGAATAACAATCGCAGCACCTTTCTGGTGGACATGGTGGTTTTGGCTGATAATAGGTCTTTTTGTGTTCGGTTTGGTTCGTTTATTTATTCACCAAAAAATTCAATTAGAACGAAGAAAATTAGTTCGATTGGAAATGAAAATTGCTGAACGAACAAGAGAAATTAGAGCGAAAAATGCTCAAATTGAAGCACAAAACTTAGTTATTGAAGAAGAAAAAAACAAAGTAATTGAACAACAAAAACTGCTTCAAAAAGAAAAAGACAAATCAGAAAGATTGATCCTTAAAATCATGCCTAAAAACACGATTGAGGACCTAAAAAATCATGGTACAACCAGTGCAAGGGCATATAAAACTGTTTCTGTACTCTTTACTGATTTTGTTGGGTTTACGAAAAAAGCTGAAGGCATGAAACCTACTGAATTGGTTAGTAAATTAGATGTTTACTTTACTAAATTCGATGAAATCATAGTAAAAAATAATCTTGAAAAAATCAAAACAATTGGAGATGCTTACATGTGTGCTGGTGGAGTTCCTGTTAGAAACAACACGAATCCAATAGACACTTGTTTGGCTGCTTTACAAATTCAAGATTACATAACAA
Source organism: Actinomyces viscosus (assembly GCA_943326975.2). Taxonomy (GTDB): domain Bacteria; phylum Bacteroidota; class Bacteroidia; order Flavobacteriales_D; family Crocinitomicaceae; genus CAIUKX01. Next base: position 5,664 of record CALPVI020000006.1, read on the forward strand.
CCCTCAACGATGAATGTGCAAAAAATGGAACTCCTGAAGATGCATGGGAACTTCGACTTGGAATCAATACAGGTGAAGTAACAGCAGGCGTAATAGGAAACCAAAGATTAGCTTATGATATTTGGGGATCTACAGTAAATAGAGCACAAAGAATGGAAATGCTTGGACAACCTGGAAAGGTTACGATTACTGGAGAGACTTTCAAGTTAATTGAGCCTTATTTTGAATGTACTTTCAGAGGAAAGGCACAATCAAAAAGTAAGCGTGAGATTTTGATGTATACTGTAGAACGCATCAAACCGCAACTTTCTGCTGACGAAAAAGGAATCGTTCCGAATGAAAGATTTCATCAAATTGTTAACTTATACCTTTATAGTTCTATCAATTACAATAAAGCAGAAAGGTATATTACCAAAATATTAAAAGAAGGTCTTTCTGATAAACTTCACTATCATAGTTTAGATCACATGCAAGACGTAGTTCAAGCAGTTGAAAGAATAGCCCTTACTGAAAACATTACCGATGAGGGATTGTTTTTATTGAAATCTGCCGCTTCTTATCACGACGCTGGATTCATCGAACAATATGATAAAAATGAGCCAATCGGAGCGCGAATGGCAGAAGAAATTTTACCTAAATTTGGTTATAACGAACAACATATAGAACAAATCAAACAATTAATCTATGTGACGCAAATACCGCATAAACCTCAAAACAAATTAGAAGAAATTATTTGTGATGCAGATTTAGATTACTTAGGTAGAGATGATTTTCATCAAATCGCGGATAAGTTAAGACTTGAATTAAGAGAACATGGAAAAATTGATAGTGATAGAAAATGGGATGAAATTCAAGTTCAGTTTCTAACAAATCATAAATATTTTACTCAATCAGCTATTGATACGAGAAGAAATAAAAAATTAAAACATTTAGAAGAAATAAAAAAACGATTGGAAGAAAACAACTATATAGATTAGATTACTATTAATTTTTGATAAACAAAAAATTAATTTTTAGATTTTTTCAAAATTCTTTGAAAGAAAGACTAGAATAAAATACAACTCTTTTTGATTATTGTTAACTTTGCGAAGAACTTAAACGACAAAATACTTTTACGATGCAAACAAAAACATTTATTGTACCTCATGATTTTTCTGCAACAGCAGATAATGCTTTAGAACATGCGATTTTAACTGCGAAACCGCTAAAGGCTCAAATTTATGTTTTACATGTTGTGCCAAACGAAAAAAGTATAAAAGAAGCAGAACATAAATTAGAAGTTGCTTTGAAGCGTTTTGGAAATGATACGATTATAATTCCAAAAGTAAGAGTTGGTAATATTTTTGATTCTATTGGAGATTTTGCTGCTGAACACCATGCTGAGTTAATTTTCATGGGAACTCATGGAACTCATGGTTGGCAACATATCACTGGAAGTAATGCATTAAAAGTAATTACACATTCTGAAGTTCCATTTATTATTGTACAAGAAAGAAAAATTCGCCCGGAGGGGTATAGAAACATCGTTGTTCCTTTAGATTTAAATAAAGAGACAAAACAAAAATTAGCAATGGTTGCTCATATTGCAACTTACTTTAAATCGAAAGTTCATGTGGTTACATTAGATGAAACTGATGAATTTTTAAGACATAAAGTAAAAGCTAATATTCAATTCGCAAATAAATTTTTCTCTGAAAGAGGTATTGAAATTACAGCTACTTTAGCACCAAGTAGTGGTTTTGACAAAGAAGTGGTAAAACACGCAGTAGCTATTGATGCTGATTTAATTGCCATTATGAACTTAAACAAAAACAATATTTTTGGAGCAGTTGCAGCAAGTAACGAAAAATTTGTAATTACAAATGACGCTCAAATTCCAACATTAGTTGTAAATCCAATTGACTCTCCATACGGAGCAAGTTTCATGGTTGGATAATATACATTTAAAAAGCCGCAAAAGCGGCTTTTTTTATTTACTCATCGCACAATTTATCCGATTTAAACTATGCCTATAATTGGAAAACTGATTAAAAAAACTTCTGAGATAGCATATAATAGAACTTTCAATAAAGGGAAAGAGTATGTCAATCAACTGAAAACACTTTCATGGTTACTAAATAAAGCAAAAAGAACAAAGTTTGGAAAAACAAATTTGTTCAGTATTGCTTTAAAAAGTAATGATGCAGTTGATTTTTATCAAAAAAATGTTCCAATTACCGACTATGAAAAATTCTATACCGATTGGTTAGAAATGACACTAAATGGTGAAAAAAATCATACATGGCCTGGTAAAATTAAATACTACGCACTTTCATCAGGCACTACAGGTTCACCTAGTAAACGCATTCCTGTAACACGCCAAATGATTCGCTCATTTCAAAAAACAAGTATTAAGCAAATTTCTACTCTACATAGTCTAGATTTACCGGCTACATTGTTTAGTTCACATTTTTTAGTTGTAGGTGGTTCATCTAATTTAACGAAAGTAGCAGATCACTTTGAAGGGGATTTAAGTGGTATATTAAAAAAACATACTTCTATTATTGCTAGTCCTTTTACAAAGCCTGAAAATGAAATTGCTAAAATCAAAGATTGGAGCAAGAAATTAGATTTAATGGTTGAAAAAGCACCTTCATGGAACATAGGCATTATGGCGGGTGTACCTAGCTGGTGTTTGATGTTAGTGGAGAAAATAATTGAAAAATATAACTTGGAAACCATTCATGATATTTGGCCTAATTTCCAAGTATATGTTCATGGTGGAGTTTTTATGAAACCATATATATCTAGACTTGAAAAAGTAATTGGTAAAAAAGTACATTTATTAGATACATATCTAGCTAGCGAAGGATATTTTGCTTATCAAGTTTCTCCTGAAAGAACAGGAATGAAGTTACTTTTAAATAATGGCATTTTCTATGAATTCATACCATTTAATAGTGACTTTTTTGATGAATTCGGCAATTTAAAAGATACTCATAAGGCATTTTCTTTATCAGAAGTTCAACAAGGTATAGATTATGCTTTAATCATTTCTACAAATGCTGGATTATGGAGATACATGATTGGAGATTTGGTTCAATTTATTAATGTTGAACAGCGTGAAATAAAAATAACGGGGCGAATAAAACAATTCTTAAGTTTAAGTGGAGAACACCTTTCGCTTGATAATATAAATACTGCCTTACTTCAAGTTATTGAAGAAATGAAAATTGAAGTTCCAGAATTTTGTATCAATGCAGATTTAGAAAATCAAAGTCATGTTTGGTATATTGGTTCAAATTCATCATTTGATCACAAGGAATTTTTGGATAGAATAGATACTACTTTAGGAAATTTAAATGACGATTATAAATCTTGTAGAAAGTACAATCTAAATCAACCTTCTATTAAAGTAATAGACCCTAAATGTTTCTATGGCTTTATGGAAGCTATTGGAAAAGCAGGTTCACAAAATAAATTTCCAAGGGTAATGAATAACGAACAATCCTTGAAATGGATTGCTTATTTAGAATCAAATAAATAACAATTCAATTGATTACGAAAGTTGCTTTTGGCGATTTTTAATAATGCCATTCAGAACAACAACTAAAATTATGATTAGAGCTCCAAGGTAAAATTTGTAACTTAATAATTCATTTTCTTTTAAAATAAATATAGCCAAAATAATTGTGTAAACAGGTTCTAAATTGATGCTCAATGAAACGGTAAAAGCACCCAGTTTTTTCACAACCTCAATTGTGGCTAAAAATGCAAAAGATGTACAAAACAAACCTAAAAACAGTAACCACAAGAAATCACTAAGTGTCATTGAAAATAAAGTGGAAACAACTACTTCATTTTGAACAAATAAAACCAAAGTTAAAAACAAAAATCCGACTCCCATTTCATAAAAAGAAATAGTAGTAGAAGGTATTGTTTGAACAAATTTTGCATTGAAAACAGAAAAAAGAGCAGCAAGTAACGCAGAAATTAAACCATAAATTAATGCTTCATAATCTTTTGCGTTAAAATCACTTGAAACAATGTAAATGCCAATTATAACGATCAATCCTAAAAGAAATTCCATCCATGAAAATTTCCGTTTCATCACTAATGGATCAAGCCAAGTAACATGTAAAGTAACAGTAGATAAACATAAAATACCCAAAGAGGCGGTAGATAATTGTATGGATTTATAAAATGTAAGCCAATGTAATGCAACCAATACCCCTACTCCACAAATACTCAAAAATGATTTAAAAGAAGGTAATTTGATTGATTTTTTTGTGAAAAGCAAATAAATTCCAATCCCTATAAAAGCAATTAAAACACGATGCCAAACAATTAAAAATGAATCAAGGTGAATGAGTTTTCCCAAAATACCCGTAAAACCCCACATAAAAATAATAATATGCAGCAATAGATAGTACTTGTATTTTTGAAAAGCCATAGTTTATTTAATATATACAAAAAAAGCTGAAAGTTAAGTAGATTAAACCACTTATCCTTTCAGCTTCTGAAATTATTTTTACTTTATTATAAAGTAACTAATGTTTCTCTAATTGCTTTAATACCTGGTAAATCAATTCCTTCTAAGTATTCTAACATAGCGCCGCCACCTGTAGAAACATAGCTTACTTTATCAGCTAAGTTAAATTTATTGATAGCAGCAACAGAGTCGCCTCCTCCTATTAATGAAAAAGCTCCTTTTTCAGTTGCTTTTACAATCGCGTTAGCAACATCTATTGTACCTTGCTGAAAACTTTCCATTTCGAAAACTCCCATTGGTCCATTCCATAGAATTAACTTAGAGTTTTCTATGATTTTTATACAATCTTCAGATGTTTTTGGACCTACATCTAACCCCATCCATCCAGAAGGAATTTGATCAATTGCAACTGTTTGTTGGTTAGCGTCATTCGAAAATTTATCCGCTATCACAGTATCAACTGGAATATATAAATTAACTCCTCTTTCTTTTGCTTCAGCTAAAATTTTACGCGCTACATCTAAATAATCATCTTCTATTAAAGAATTTCCAACCTGACCTCCTTGAGCTTTTACAAACGTATAGGCCATTCCACCGCCAACTATTAAGTTGTCAACTTTTGCAAGTAAACGCTCAATGATTGTAATTTTAGATGACACTTTTGCGCCACCAACGATAGCTGTCAAAGGTTTCTCCGTACTGTTTAATACTTTGTCAACACTTTTAATTTCAGCTTCTAATAAATAGCCGAACATTTTATCATTTGGAAAAAACTTAGCAATGATTGCTGTACTAGCATGTGCTCTATGTGCAGTTCCAAAAGCATCATTCACATAAACATCACCATGTTTTGATAAAGCTTCTGCAAAGCTTTCCGTTCCTGCAGTTTCTTGCTTGTAAAAACGTAGATTTTCTAATAACAATACTTCTCCTGCTGGAAGATTAGAACTCATTTCAAGCGCTTTTTCTCCTATGCAATCTTCAGCAAAACCAATCGAGTGACCTAATACTTTCTCCACTTGACCCACAATGTGCTTTAAAGAATATTTATCTTCAAATCCTTCTTTTGGTCTTCCCAAGTGAGACATCAAAACAACACTTCCTCCATTTTTTAAAATATGTTGAATTGTTGGAGCTGCTGCTCTAATTCGAGTATCATCTGTTACTTCTAGTGTTTCTTTATCTAAAGGAACGTTAAAATCAACTCTGATTAACGCTCTTTTACCTTTAAAATCATACGAATGTATATCAGCCATGGTAATCTAAATTTTTTTGCAAAAATAAGGAAGTTAGTGGTTAACACAAAATTAATCTCCGAGCAAATAAAAATTATTAAGAAAGATTTTTAAAACCGAACTGTCTTTTTTAAAAAGTATATTGTAATTTCCACTCATCAAAAGAAAAATAATATGAAAAAAATAGAAAATAAGACATTCATTTTTTGTTGTTTTATTCTGCTTTATCTTTCTTATTCTAATGGCGTATCGAATATTCTAACTTGGGATATTTTTGGACATTACAGCTATTTACCAATGCAATTCCACAAGCATCAATTAATCCACACTAATTTAAGTTATTTTAAATCAATTAATGAAACATATAAATGTAGCGATACACTTTATCAATTTGGACTGCAAAAAAATGGGAATTACATTCCTCGTCCAACAATGGGTTGGGCTATTGTTTTAAGCCCTTTTTATTTTATAGCAAAAATAATTACCCCGTTTACTCAATATAAAAATGATGGCTTTTCAATTCCTTATCAATATGCTTTAAGTTTTGGTACATCCATCTATATGATTTTAGGTATTTATTATTGTAAAAAAATACTTCGCCTCTATTTCAATCCTGTCATTACATCCTTTACTTTGATAGCTTTGATTTTAGGTACTAATTTTCTATACATGAATTATGCGGCAAAAGGATCATCTAACAATTTAATTTTCTCCTTGATCGCATTTATGATTTGGCAAAATATTCAGTTTCATAAAAATTACCAACTAAAAAATGCAATTGGGTTAGGACTGGCAATTGGTTTAATTGGAATTGTTCGTCCACCTGATATTACGCTTGCTCTGATTCCTATGTTTTGGAGTTATAAAAAATATGGGGGTATTTATGAGAAAGTTAAGTATTTCTATTATCATCAAAAATGGAAAGTGATAGTTGTTTTTTCGATAACATTGTTTCTACTTTCCATTCAATTCTTTTTTTGGAAAATTACAACAGGTCATTTTATCGTCAATAGTTACGGAGATAATAGTGGAGAAGGTTTTGATTGGCTACAACCCTATACATTAGATGTACTTTTTAGTTTTAGAAAAGGTTGGTTTATCTATACTCCTATCATGATTTTATCAGTAATAGGTTTATTTATTTGGCGAAAAAAAAATCCAACAAATGGAATTGTAATCATACTGGTGTTTTTGCTTTTTCTATATATAATTTCGTCTTGGACAACTTGGTGGTATGCAACAAGCTTTTCACAAAGAGCTTTGATAGATATTTATCCTTTATTAATTATTGGATTAGGTTTTTATATTCAGTTTATAATTGAAGAGAAAAAAAAATTATTAATAGGAATTATAATTCTTTTAATTGGCTTGAACTTGTTTCAAACATATCAAATCGATCGAGGTATTATAGATGGTTCTAGAATGACAAAAGAATATTATTTTTCAACTTTCTTTCAAGTAAATCCACCCACAAAAAAACAAAAAGAATTGCTTATCATTGATAGAATAAATAAATACTATTCTGGATTTGATGATTCTGAAAAATATAAAATATGCTTTCAAAAAAAATATACTTTCTCACCAAAAACAAAAATTAGTAAGAAAACTATTTTTTCTCCACCCATTGATTTATTACCTAGTGATGTAAGTAAAAAAGATCACTTTTGGATAAGAATTATTTACAATTATATTGGAGAAGAAAAATCAATAGAAGGTAAATTTTTTACAGCTGCAGTATTGTATAATAAAAATGGACAAGGCTATGGATATGTTGCATTTACAAAGAATGATAAATTATTGAAAATAAATGTGGACAAGAAAGAAATTGTACAAGAATATTTAAGTCCTGAATTTAGAACAGAAAAAGACAAAATAAGAGTTTGTTCCTATTATCAGCAGGGAAATGATTTAGAAATAAGTTCCGTTAAAATAGTCGCTTTCGAAAAAAAATGAAGTTAATATTTAATATCAATGGATTGAAAAATTAAATAAACACTTGATAATTACAAAAAAATGCATATATTTGCGATATCGTTAAGTTAAAAATGAACAAATGAGGGGACTTTGGTCCCCTCTTTTTATAAGGCATGATAAGTAAAAAATTAGTAGAGGAATTAGTAAACGAACGTATCGCTGAATTAAACAACGGTATTTTTATTGTTGAGATTTCTATTTCAAAATCAAATTCTATTTCTGTTGAAATAGATAAACATGTCGGAGGAGTTTCAGTTCATGATTGTATCTCTGTATCTAGAAATGTTGAACACAACTTAGATCGTGAAGAACAAGATTTTGAATTACACGTATCATCTGCAGGTTTAGATAGACCTTTGCGTGTTTTACATCAATATGTCAAAAATATAGGTAGAGAAGTAGAGGTAATTACAAATGAAGGTGAGAAATTAGAAGGAATTCTTAATGCAGCTTCAGAGAAGGAAATTACAATCGAGCATTCAAAAACGATTGTGCCGGAAGGTAAAAAGAAAAAAGAAATCATTGTGGAACAACTTGTTCTGCCTTTGAATAAAATAAAAGAAACAAAAATTGTTATTTCATTTAAATAGGTAATTATGAATAGCCTTGAATTAGTTGAATCTTTTTCGGAATTTAAAGAATTAAAAAGCATTGATAGAACTACAATGCAACATGTTTTGGAAGATGTATTCCGTGCAATGTTGAAGAAAAAATTCAACACAGATGAACACATTGATATCATTGTTAACATTGATAAAGGTGATGTTCAAATATTTGTAAATAAAGAAATTGTTGCTGATGGTGAAGTAGAAGATCCAAATACGGAGATTGCTTACTCAGATGCAATTAAAATCGAACCAGATTTTGAAATCGGTGAAGAAGTAACAGAAGAATTCACATTTGGTGACTTTGGTCGTCGTAACATTCTTTCATTACGTCAAAACTTGATTTCTCGAATCATGGAGTTAGAGAAAGATAATTTATACAAAGTATACAAAGAAAGAATCGGTGAAATCGTTACTGGAGAAGTATACCAAGTATGGAAAAAAGAAATCATGGTATTGGATGATGAAGGAAACGAATTATTGTTGCCTAAATCTGAACAAATTCCATCAGATTATTTCAAAAAAGGGGAAGCTGTTCGTGCAGTAGTTGCTAAAGTTGATATGCGTAACAGTAGTCCTGTTATTATTTTATCAAGAACTGCTCCTGAATTTTTAGAAAGATTATTTGAATTAGAAGTTCCTGAAGTATTCGACGGATTAATTACAATTAAACGCATCGTTCGTGAACCAGGAGAAAGAGCAAAAGTTGCTGTTGAGTCTTATGATGATCGAGTTGATCCAGTAGGAGCATGTGTTGGTATGAAAGGTTCTCGTATTCATGGAATTGTTCGTGAATTGAAAAACGAAAATATCGATGTTATCAACTACACTAACAACAACCAATTATTTATTCAACGTGCACTTTCACCAGCGAAAATTACGTCTGTTGAAATTAACGAAGAAGAAGGTAGAGCAAAAGTATTCTTAAAACCAGATCAAGTTTCGTTAGCAATTGGTCGTGGTGGACATAATATTAAATTAGCAGGTAAATTAACAGGTTACGAATTAGATGTTTACCGTGATGGTGAAGAAGATATCGACGATGTTGATTTAGAAGAATTTGCTGATGAAATTGATAGCTGGATTATTGATGAATTAAAAGCGGTTGGTTGTGATAGTGCGAAATCAGTATTAGAATTAGGTATTGAAGACCTGGTTAAACGTACAGATTTAGAACAAGTTACAATCGAAGAAGTATTTAGAATACTTCGTGCTGAATTTGACAATTAATCAAAAATTACTACTTTAGCAACGAAAACTGAATAAGTTAACAACAGGACGCATACAATTATATGGCGGGAAAACCGATAAGATTAGGAAAAGCAGCAGGAGAATTAAATGTAGGAGTATCTACATTGGTTGAATTCTTGCATTCCAAAGGGGTAAACATTGACGCGAATCCAAATACAAAATTGGAAGGTGATCATTTTGAAATACTTCAAAAACAATTTGCTGCAGATCAAACATTGAAAGAACAGTCTAAATTGACTGCAGTAAAACGTGAAAAAAGAGAGACTATCTCAATTCGTGATTCTAAATCAGGTGAAGCACCGAAAGTAGATGATGAAGATGAAGTAGATCTTGATGTTATCGAGCGTATCAAAAGTACTGCACCTGTAACACCTGTTGTTCAAAAAGAAGAAGCTGAAAAAGTTGCAGAAACACCTCAAAAAGTAGCTGAAACTGAAGTAACTCCTGTAGTTGATAAAATCGTTGAACCTCATACACTTGGGGAAGGTGATGTTCAAGTTCAAATTGTTGGAAAAATAGATTTAGACAAACTAAATACTAAAACACGTCCAGATAAAAAGAAATTTGAAAAACCGGTAAAAAAAGCTAATTACACTCCTTCAAAACCAACTCCTGCTCCTGCACAACCAAAAGCAGAACCAATTGTTGAGAAAAAAGTAGAAGAGAAACCAAAAGAAGCTGAGCCAGTTGTTCCTAAAGAAATTGAAACAATACGTGTAGAACGTAAGGTTTTAACAGGACCTACCGTTTTAGGTAAAATTGAGTTACCAGTATCTAAACCAAAAACTACTGGTAAACCAGGTGCTCCTGGTCAATCTCAAAATGATCGTAAAAAACGTAAGCGTATCAAAAAAATTGATCCTACGAAAGCAGCAACTCCTGGTACACCAGGACAAGCAAATGGTCAAAATACAGGTGGTCAAAATAGACCTGCTGGACAAGGACAAGGTGGTCAAAATAGACCTGTTTCACCAAATTATAAAGGTGGTCAAAATAACGCTAATAGAGGGAAATTTGTAAAACCTGAAATTAACGAAAGAGACATCCAAAAAGAAATTAAAGATACTTTAGCAAGACTTTCAAACAAAGGTTCTAAATCTAAAGCATCCAAAAATAGAAAAGTAAAACGTGATGTAAATGCCCAAAGACGTCAGGATGAATTAGATCAACAAGAATTAGAGGCAAGCATCTTGAAGTTAACAGAATTCGTAACAGTTTCTGAATTGGCTACAATGATGAGTGTGTCTCCGACTCAAGTTATTTCTGCTTGTATGTCATTAGGTATTTTCGCTTCAATTAATCAACGTTTAGATGCTGAAACAATTCAAATTATAGCAGATGAGTTTGGATTTGAAGCGGAATTCGTAAGTGCTGATGTTCAAGATGCAATTTCACAAGTTGAAGATAAAGAAGAAGATTTAATATCTCGTCCTCCAATTATTACGGTAATGGGTCACGTGGATCACGGTAAAACTTCTTTATTAGATAAATTACGTAATGCTAACGTTACAGAAGGTGAAGCTGGAGGTATTACTCAGCACATCGGAGCTTACTCGTTAACATTAAAAGATGGTCGTAAAATGACGTTCTTAGATACACCTGGTCACGAAGCCTTTACAGCGATGCGTGCACGTGGTGCTCAAGTAACAGACGTTGCGATTATCATTGTAGCTGCGGATGATGATGTGATGCCACAAACAAAAGAGGCAATATCTCACGCTCAAGCTGCAAACGTACCTATGATTTTTGCTATTAATAAAATAGATAAACCAGGTGCAAATCCAGAAAGAATTAGAGAACAACTTTCTCAAATGAATATATTAGTAGAAGATTGGGGTGGTAAATACCAATGTCAAGAAATTTCTGCTAAACAAAACTTAAACATTGATGCATTATTAGAAAAAGTTCTTTTAGAAGCAGAAATGTTAAACTTGAAAGCAAATCCTAACAAAAATGCTGTTGGTACGGTAATCGAATCTTCTTTAGATAAAGGAAAAGGTTATGTAACAAACATGCTAGTAGAGGCTGGTACTTTAAAAGTTGGAGATATTGTATTAGTTGGACGTAATTATGGACGTGTTAGAGCGATGCATGATGAGCATGGAGTAAATCTTAAAACTGCTGAACCTGCTAGACCAGTATCTATTTTAGGTATCAATGGTGCTCCAAGTGCAGGTGATAAATTCTATGTAATGGATGACGAAAAAGAAGCGAAAAACATCGCTACTAAACGTGAGCAATTACACAGAGAACAAGGTTTAAGAACAACGAAACACATTACATTAGACGAAATCGGTCGTCGTTTAGCAATTGGTGATTTCAAAGAATTGAACGTAATTGTGAAAGGTGATGTGGATGGTTCAATCGAAGCATTATCTGCTTCGTTGTTGAACTTATCAACTGATGAAATACAAGTAAAAGTAGTACACAAAGGTGTTGGAGCTATCTCTGAAGCTGATGTGAACTTAGCTTCTGCATCTGATGCAATCATTATTGGTTTCCAAGTTCGTCCTTCTGCAGGTGCGCGTAAATTAGCAGATCAAGAAGAAATAGATATTCGTTTATACTCTGTAATCTATAAAGCGATAGATGAAATCAAAGCTGCAATGGAAGGAATGTTATCTCCAGATATTGAAGAGAAAATTACAGGTTCTGCAGAAATTCGTGAAACTTTTGATATTACAAAAGTGGGTACAATTGCAGGATGTTTCGTAACTGAAGGTCTGTTTAAACGTAGTTCAAGAGTACGAGTAATTAGAGACGGAATTGTAATACATACAGGAACACTTGGTTCATTGAAACGTTTCAAAGACGATGTGAAAGAAGTGAAACATGGTTATGAATGTGGTTTAAACGTAGAGAAATTCAACGATATTAAAGTTGGAGATATCATCGAAGCGTTTGAGGAAACAGAAGTTGCAAGAAAATTGTAAGAATAACAAAAGCATAAACAAAGGGTCGAAATTAATTTCGACCCTTTTTATTTTAACCTATATATTTTAATTAAATAATTGCTTTGTGAACCGAACTGTTTAATGAATGATAATTTTGATTGAGTAGCTAATAATTCTAGAGGTAATCCTTGTTCTCTTGGTCCAAATTGACTATCCCAAATAATATAATCACCTGATTTAATAATAGTTCGCAATTCTTTTGAAAAATCTTTCGAATAAAAAAACTTACACATTTGATTTTTCAAATACGGATTTTCATCCATTGCAAAACAAAAAAGCGGGTGGTGATAAAATAAGGAATGATGTTTTGTATTTATTTTTTTAATGAATGAGGCAGATTGAAGAATCGAACGCTCAAAAGAATTCGCTCTTAATGGAAAATGTTTAGTCGTAATAGAACTAACAACTAAAATTAGAAAAATACCCGTAATTAAATAATGGAGTAATTTATTAGAAAAAAAGGAATATTTACTAAGGAAATAAAGATTAAT
>CALPVI020000007.1 GCA_943326975.2 Actinomyces viscosus
TCAGTTGTAATTACTTGAGTCGGATCATCTGGTAAAGTAATTGGGTTACCATCATATTTTCTATGAACAATTGGTTTTACATTCGTTCCAGAACAATCTGGTGCAGTATCAATGTGAGAACAAAAACATATTGTTGGCAAATCACTATTTTCAGAATTACTTTCAATTGTAGCATAAACATAACCCCATTGATCCATTTCTGCATCTTTGATTCCCATTTCTTTTAATTCATCAACTAATATTTTTGATAAATCTTTCTGTTTTTCAGATGAAGGAAAAGTAGGGGAAATAGGGTCAGCTGTTGTGTCAACTTGTACGTATTTGATAAATCTTTCTTCAACAGTATATTTATAATCTTTCATTTTCAAGTTTAATTATTATTTTTAGTCAAAGTTAAAATAATAATTGTTTCATTTTTCAATTGAAATTAAGAAACGATTTTCAATTTTATATACAAAAAATGAGTTATTGTTCATATTGTGCTTCACTACCAGCAGATAATCTGCATAAAATTTATCATGATAATCATTATGGTTTTGATATTGATTCTGATGATGAATTATTTGGAAGATTAATTCTTGAAATCAATCAAGCAGGTTTATCATGGAATACGATATTGAATAAACAAAAAAGTTTCAGAATTGCATATAATCAGTTTTCGATTGATAAAGTAGCAAACTATGATGATGAAAAAATAGCAAGTTTATTAAATGATGCAGGTATAATTCGAAATAAATTAAAAGTTCATGCTGCGATTTATAATGCGCAACAAATTCAAATTCTACAGAAAGAATATGGATCTTTTAAAAATTGGATTCTGTTAAATAATGATAAATCCTTGGCTGAATGGGTTAAATTATTTAAAAAGTCGTTTAAATTTGTGGGAGGTGAAATTGTAAATGAATTTCTAATGAGTATAGGTCAATTACCAGGAGCTCATGTGGAAGAATGCTCGATTTATAATAAAGCTTTGTCACACAATAAAATGAAGTAATGAAAACAAAAATAGTTTTATTTTCCATATTTATTTGTTCACTTGTACATGCTCAATTTGGTGTTTCAGTAGGACCAAGTGTATTAAGTACATTTGGAATAGGTAAACCATTTTATGGAATTAATTTAGGTGTTGAGATACCAAGTGATGATGAGTCATCCTTGTACCTTAGAGCTTCTTTCTATAAAAAACAATTCGATGCAAATTCAATAAAAACAATTCAATTAACAAATATAGATCCTACTGATTTTAGCATACAATATGCAACAACTCAAGGTTCTTTTAACTATTCTACTTTTGAAGGTGGGATGAGAAGATATATTGGAGGTGGGTATGATAATGCATTTTCCTTATATGGAGGTATGAATTTAATTGGTGTTTTAAGTCAAGCTAGAAATTCATTAGTAGAAGGAAGTACATATGATAAGACTAAGTATATTTTGCCTTCTACATCTGGTGCTATAGTAAGTGTTGGTGTAGGCGTAAATGGCGGTGTTAAATATACATTTCCAGGAAGAGGTACTGTTTTTACGGATATTTCTATGGATTATTTTATTAGAAGTGTTGGTACTACTCCTACTGTACAATCAAGTTTATATAGTCCAATTATTTTGACATTTAATGTTGGTTTTAGAAGAGAATTCTATTAATCATTTTCTGTAAAAAAGAAATTTTAAATTCAATATTTATCAAATCATTATATAATTCTGGAAGAGATTGATATCTTTCTTTGTTTGCTTCTATTAAAAGTTTTTCTACATTATTTTGATTCATTTTATTGGGAGGTATAGCAAAATTATGTTTGTAACACATTTTAGAAAGAATAGTATATACTTCATTTTTTAATTTTGGGTGATTCGGAAGAGGATGAGTAATTTGAAGGTTGGTCATTATGCTCGGATTTTGATGAATTATCGGTAATTGATTACAAAATAATTGCCAACTTATAATACCAATAGAAAAAAGGTCAGTCGTATGGTCAATGCAATTTCTTTTATTTAAAATTAATTCTGGAGCAGCATATCCCAATGGAAAAAGTGTTGTACGATGTTCTTTTTCATCTGTTTTAACTGCTAATCCAAAATCTATTAAATGTGGAATTAAAATATCATTATTAAGTTCAATTAAAATATTTGAAGGTTTTAGATCACAATGAACGATTTTGTTCTTTTTTAAGTACTCTAAAGGTTCGATAAGTTGTTTAATGATTTTTTTCCAAATTTCAATTTTATTATCTTTTTTATAATTTTTCCAAAAAACACTTAGTTCAATTCCGTCTTTAAATTCAATTAAGAGTGCAACTTCAGTATTCGTTTCATACAAATTGATAACCTTAGGTAATTGAGGATGCTGAAAAGAAAATTCAGCTTCCTTAATTAATCTATTGACAAGATGTTGATTTGATGTTTTTTTTACGATTTTTTTTAGAATAAATCTTTCTTTTGTAACCTTATCTTCAACTAAATAGACAGAACAAAATTTCCTTTTTATTTGCTGACCTAATTTACAAATAGTACTAAAGTTTTTATTGAAATCTTCCATTCAATATCTAATTACAAAATGCTCTTTCATTTGTTGTTTTCGTGGAATAATAATTCCCATTCTGAACAAATCCATTGTCAGATTGTATTCTTTATTTTGAACTATTTGATTCCAAGCCTCAAACATATCATCGCTCCAACGGATATCGTCAATTATAAAAATAGTATCATTGTGTGTGATTGCTTTTAATTCTTCTAAATAACGTAATAAAGCATTACCATTGTGATGACCATCTACAAACACTAAATCAAAAGAATTTTTAGGTAAAACTTTGAAAAAATCATCAAACGTAGCCTGTATAAGATCTATGTTTTGTGCACTGGTAGTTGAAATTGTTTCCTTCGCTACAGAGTTAATCGCTTTGCAAGCTTCTATTGAAATAACTTTAGCTTTTTCGTTTCCTTTAGCTAATTGAAATGTTCCAACACCTAACGATGTCCCCATTTCAAGAATGTTTTCTGGTTGATAATAGTGTGCAATTTTGTAAAGTAATTTACCAAATTTACCTTTAGATGAATTGAATCGAAAAATTTTACTAATTATCCTTTTATTGCTTAATTTTTTTGAACCTTCACCAAAATCAGTGATTTCAATGATTTTATTATTGTTTTTTAAATAATTAAACAGTTTTTTTCTTTCCAAAAGAAAATTATTGTCCATATTTGTTTTCAAACATTCATTCACAAAAGAATAAACAAAGGGAGAATGGGTACCATGCCTTCCTTTTGCTTTAAAAATGTATTTAATGTATTCTTTGAAAATGTTCATACTGCAAATTAAACAAAAGTTTATAAAATTAGATGAAATTGGCTTTAAATAGTAAAATTGATGAGCAAAGAGATAAGGTATTAGGAAATCATCCAGAAGTGATATTAGTTTCTCCTTGTAAGCGTAATAATGGCGTTTTAAATTTTTCAAATAAAGAAATACAAGCAGCTGTAAAGATTTTTGATGAATCTAATTTTAGCTCTTGCTTTTTTATACCTGCATCTGGTTCGGGTTCAAGAATGTTTCAGTTTTTATTTGATTTTTTAGAAGAGCCAAATGAGGAAAATAGGGGGCAAGTAGAGAAATTTTTAAATCACATTACCGATTTTGCGTTTTACCAACAATTGCCAATTGAGGTAAGAAAAAAATTAAAAAATCACGATGTTGAATTAGATGATTTTGTTTCCTATTTGTTAAAAGGACACGGAATGGGATATGGTGATTTACCAAAAGGATTAATTCCTTTTCATAAAAACGATCCATTCATTTTAACTCCATTTCAAGAGCATGTTTTACAAGGTTCAAAAGTAATTGACGAGAACGTTAAATTTCATTTTACAGTTCAATCGATTTTTAAAGAAAAAATTGAAAAAGTAATTCATAATGTACAAGGATTGACAGGACAATTGTATGAGGTAGAATTTTCTGAACAAAATACTGAAACAAATGCAATTGCTTTTAAATTAGATGGTGAGCCGTGTTTGAATGAAAAAGATGAGGTTTTACAAAGACCTGCTGGCCACGGAGCATTATTAGATAATTTGAATTCAATCGAAACAGATCTGATTTTTATTAAAAATATTGATAATGTTCAACATTTGTCTAAATCGAATGAAACAACAGAAACATGGAAGTTTTTAGCTGGTATATTGTTGAATTTTAAAGAAGAAGCAAAAAAAATATTTCAGAACCCTTCAAAAGAAGGAGTCGTAGAGTTGAATAAAAAATACCAGTTATACGATACTCAATTGTTAAATGATTTAACTTTGGATGAATCAATAGACTTATTAAATCGTCCAACACGAGTTTGTGGAATGGTTCGAAATGAAGGTCAGCCAGGTGGTGGTCCGTTTTGGATCAATGATAACGGTGTAGTTTCAAAGCAAATAGTTGAAAAAGCTCAAATTACAATGCGTGGAGAGCAATATCGATTGATGGTTCAAAGTAATTATTTTAATCCTGTAATGATTGTAGCCTCTCCAAAAGACTTGAATAATGAAAAATTTGATTTAAATCAATACAAAGATGATTCAAAGTTTTTTGTTGTTAGAAAAAAACACAAAGGACAAGATATTCGTTTTATTGAATTACCAGGTTTATGGAATGGAAGTATGGCACATTGGAATAGTATTTTCGTAGAAATACCATCTACTACTTTTAGCCCAGTTAAAACTGTCTTAGATTTATTAGAAAGTACACATTTATAGAAAACTAATTTACTAGTAAAAAGAAAAGCCTTTCATTTGAAAGGCTTTTCTTTTGTTAGTTATTCACTAATATTTTCTTTTTAAAATTTTCAGCAACAATTAAATCTTTCGTACCGTGACTCCAAGAATAGAAACCTTCCCCTGATTTAACTCCTTTCTTACCTGCGACAACCATGTTAACTAATAATGGACAAGGTGCATATTTAGGATTACCAAAACCATTATGCAATACTTCTAAAATAGCTAAACACACATCTAAACCAATAAAATCAGCCAATTGTAAAGGTCCCATTGGGTGAGCCATCCCTAATTTCATAACGGTATCGATTTCTTCAACACCCGCAACACCTTCGTACAAAGAATAGATTGCTTCATTAATCATGGGCATTAAAATTCTATTCGCAATAAATCCAGGGTAATCATTAACTTCAACAGGAACTTTGTTCAGTTTTTTTGAAGTCTCCATAATGATATTTGTAACTTCATCTGTAGTAGAATATCCTCTTATGATTTCAACTAATTTCATTACTGGAACTGGATTCATGAAATGCATTCCAATAACTTTTTCTGGACGATTTGTTACAGATGCAATTTTAGTAATTGAAATGGAAGAAGTGTTTGATGCAAGAATTGTATTTGCATCAGTATATTTATCTAATTCAGTAAATATTTTCAATTTCAAATCAATGTTTTCTGTTGCCGCTTCTACAACTAAGTCTACATTTTTCACACCTTCCTCTATTGAAGTAAACGTTGTGATATTTGATAAAGTATTTTTCTTGTCATCTTCTGAAATTGATCCTTTAGCAACTTGACGATCCAAGTTTTTTTCAATTGTTGAAAGCCCTTTTTCTAAAGATGCTTGCGCAACATCAATTAAAGAGACGTTGTATCCAAATTGAGCAAAAGTATGTGCAATTCCATTACCCATTGTACCTGCTCCAATTACTGCTATATTCTTCATATATTTTAATTTTTTATCTAATCTAAATTGTATAGATTACTTGATTTATTCACATTTAATAGACAAATATAGTGAAATAATAAAAGATTTGTGGTTGTATGTGTTAATTTTTGAACAATTAAATTGTTGTAAAAATGAAAAAAGGGAAACATACTAAGAAATTGAACGATATTTAGTAAATTTGATACTATTAAAATTGAAATCGTGAAAAGAGTTGAATATTACACAAATCAAATTGCTTCTTTAACTGATAGGCTTGAAATTGCTCAAAAAAAATATCAATTTTTTAGTTTTTTGAGATTGTTATTTTTTAGTGTTTTGGTATTGATGACTTTTTTATTTTGGTATTCAAGTTTATTAATCCCTGTTATACTTTTTTGTTTTATATTATTTCTGTTTGCGGTTAGCCGTTCTGTTGATGCTAAGTATAGAAGAGATAAGTTTTTGATATTGATAGAAATAAATAAAAATGAGATAGAGGTATTAAAAGGCGATTGGTTAATGTTTGATGAAGGGAATGAGTTTAAAGATTCTAAGCATCCATTTTCAAATGATTTAGATGTTTTTGGTTCTAAAAGTGTATTTCAATTGTTGAATAGAACTGTATCAATTGAAGGTAAAAACAAATTAGCACATGCTTTAATGTATGGGACTAATTCAATTGAATTAAATAATAAAGCAATTAATGAACTCTCAGCAAATATTGAATGGTGTCAAGAGTTTATGTCAGAAGGGGTTGTATTGAAAAAAGAAAAAGGCCATCCTAAATCGTTGGATAAATTGAAAGAATTAATCGTTTTTATTCCAAAAGGACTTAAATTTTTTAGATACATACTTCCAATTGTAGCATTTTTTAGTACTTCATTATTTTTATTGGGTATTATTAATGGAGTAGTTTTTAGCGCGCTTTTTGTTCTTTTAATGCTTCCTGTAGCAATAAATATTAAATCAACAAATCTGCTTGCGATTCATGTAATGGATCAATCGACACGAGTGAAAATTATTGTAAAACAGCTTGAGCATTTTAGAGAATTGAAATTAAAGGATGAGTTGTTAGTAGCAAGACAAAATGAGTTTTTTAATTCGAACGAAAGTGTTTTAGCTGCTTTTAGTGAATTAGATAAAATAACTAAGCGATTTGAATTTAGGTTGAACTTTTTGATAAGTGTTTTATTGAACTTTTTTCTTTCATGGGATTTTCAGTTGACTTATCAAATGAATAATTGGTTGAATAAAAATCAATCTAAATTACAAGATTGGGAGGATAAATTAGCAGATTTAGAAGTTTGGATTTCAGGTGCGGTTTTTCAATTTAATCATGAAGATACCACTTTTCCAATTTTCACAGAATCTAATGACATTGAAGTGAAAGGAATAGCACATCCTTTTGTTGATAGTAAAAAGAAGGTTAAAAATGATGTTTCGTTTCATGAAAATGAAAATTTCTTGATAATTACAGGGCCTAATATGGCAGGTAAAAGTACTTATTTAAGAAGTTTAGGTTTGTTGTTTGTATTTTCAAATGCAGGTTTTCCAGTTTTGGCCGATTATTGTAAAATTCCTAAAATGAAATTGTATTCCAGTATGAGAACAAGTGATGATTTAACTGTCGAGAGTTCTTATTTTCATGCTGAATTAATGCGTTTAAGATTCATTGTAGATGCTATAGAACAAGGTGAAAAGGTATTTGTTATTTTAGATGAGATTTTGAAAGGGACAAATAGTAAAGACAAGGAAATAGGTTCAACTAAGTTTTTACAAAAGTTAACTAGTCTTAATTCAAAAGGAGTAATAGCAACACATGACTTGTCGCTTTGTAAATTAACAAATGAAAGTTCTGTTTATAAAAATATGTATTTTGATTCAACAATTGTAGATGATGAGTTACATTTTAGTTATACAATTAACGAAGGTATATGTCAGAATATGAATGCATCCTTTTTATTGAAAAAAATGAATTTAGTTGATTAGTTACTTATTCATTTCAATATGAGTAATTGCTAATCTAATTACTCCATAATCAATCTCTTGGTTTAGGGTTTCAAAAATAGGTTTTAATTGAGTTGTATTTTCAAATTTGGGAAGTACAAAGTTAACTTTACTTAATTCTTCTTCAGTCATATAGCTAAATATGTTTAGTGGATATCCGTCTTGATAGATTTTTGCTAAATGTGAATAAATGGTAGTAGGTGATAAGTTTCTTACTTGAGAAATAGCATTAATATCTAATCCTTTTTTAATTAACTCTAAAGTTTCATCATATGTTGATTTTTTCGGCTCACTATCTTTGATGAAATTTTTAATTAAATCTAAAAACTCTTCACCATACGTTCTCATTTTTTGTAAACCAACTCCTTGTATTGCTAATAAATCGTTTTCGGTAGTTGGTTTTTCGCTTGCCATTTCCATTAAAGATGCATCACTGAATACAATATATGCAGGAACATTTTCTTCAACAGCAATTTTTCTTCTTAATAGTTTCAAGCGATCAAACAATAATTCATCAGGTGTAAGGGATTGTACAGCTTTTTTCTCTTTTGTAATTTTAACAGTTTTCTCTTTTTCTTTGAATTCAGCTAAATGAATTTTAAGTTCACCAAATAAAACTTTATTTCCAAAAGGTGTAATTTTTAAATGCATATTATCATCATAAGCGACCTCAACCAATCCTACATTTTTTATTTGGGTAATGTAAAATAGCCATTGGTTAACACTTAAATCAGCACCTATCCCAAAGGTTTTAAGTTCGTTATATTTTTTTGAGAACATTTCAGAAGTTTTAGCGCCCCTTAAAATTTCAATTAAAGTGTTGTTACCAATGCTTTCATTTGTACGTTTGATAGCTGACAATGCTTTTTGAGTAATGATTGTCCCATCAAAAGTTTTAGGTGGATTTTGACAAACATCACATTTACCACAATTTTGATGTAATTCTTCACTGAAGTATGCTAGTAAAATTTTCCTTCTGCATGAAGTTGCTTCTGCGTATTGAAGCATGCGGTTTAATTTTTCAATTAATACTTCAGAATGTTCACTTTCTCTTGCAAAATCAGACAGTAATTTAACATCTCGGTAGTTGAAGAATAAAAGCGTATTGGAATTAAGCCCATCTCTTCCTGCTCGACCAATTTCTTGATAATATCCCTCAATGTTTTTAGGTAAGTTGTTATGAATAACCCATCGAACGTTTGATTTGTCAATTCCCATTCCGAATGCAATTGTTGCGCAGATTATTGGGATTTCATCATTGATAAATTTTGTTTGGATTGAATCTCTTTCATCGGCAGTTAACCCAGCGTGATAATGTGCAGCATTTAAGTTATTATCTTTCAAAATTAGAGACCATTCTTCAGTTTCTTTTCTACTTAAACAATAAATAATTCCGGATTGATTTTGTCTTGCTTCTATAAAATCTAATATTTGATCAATCTTTTTTTGTTTTGGAACATTACCTTTTACATTTAAAAATAAATTAGGTCTGTCAAATGAAGAAAGAAATGTAATAGGATTTTTTAATCCTAAATGTGTCTCAATATCTTTACGCGTAATTTTATCTGCTGTTGCTGTCAATGCAACAAATGGAATATCAACTAATTGATTTCTAAGTGCTTTTATTTGAGTGTATTCGGGCCTGAAATCATGTCCCCACATAGAAACACAGTGAGCTTCATCAATTGCTATTAAGCTAATTTTTAAAGAATAAAACCATGAGTTAGAAAGTTGAAGTAAAGTTTCAGGAGAAAGGTAAAGTAATTTTAATTCTCCCTTTTCTGCTTTGGATTGAATAATCGATTTTTCTTCATCTGAGATGGATGAATTGTAAAAAGCTGCACTTATTCCATTACTTTTTAATGCATCTACTTGATCTTTCATTAAAGAAATAAGGGGAGATATTACGATTGTCAAATTATCAAATAATAACGCAGGTATTTGGAAACAAATAGATTTACCACCACCTGTTGGCATTAATACAATTGTATCATTTTTTTGAAGTATGTTTTTAATGATTTGCTCCTGTTGGTCTCGGAATTTATCATATCCAAAAACTGATTTTAATTGTTTTCTTGCTTCTTCGATCATTTTGTAAAGATAGTTGATTTATTTACCGAAATTAGAAAGAATATGATGAAATGAGGTGTTGTTTTTTCTGAATGTTTTTTCTATTTTATAAGTAATTTAAAATAACAAAAACATAATTTAAATTCAATTTAAAACTTCTTTTTTTTCAATAAAAAATAATAATTTCGTTTTTATTTTAAAATAAATTATCAAAAACAACTTTTATAGCGCTCCGTTTGTATTTCTAACAACAGCTTTCCTAATTGGGGTGTTGTTTGAATTTCAATTTCCTAAAATGGAGATAGGATGGTTTTATCCAATGATTTTGTTTGTAATTACTTACTTTGGTCATCGAATTTATTTTAAATCACCAAATTATTTTTTGTTTAGTTCTTTTCTACTTTTTACATTGTTAGGTGCTTTTTCTTTGAGTAGCATTTATCATTCAAACGAATCAAAAATAAATGAAAATTATTATTTAGGTAATAATCTTTATTTGTTTGAAATACAAGATATTGCGAATAGTAAAAAAGATTGGGTAAAAGTAAGTGCTGAAGTAAAAGAAGTTTCTGTAAAATCAAAAATAATAGCATGTTCGGAAGAAGTTATTTTGTTTATAAAATCAAAATCAACTATTCAAATAGGTGATAAAGTAGTGACAAATATCTCATTAGAAAAAATTAAAAATAAAGGTAATCCTGGAGAATTTGATGCTGAATTTTATTGGAAAAGTAAAAGAATAAATCGAATTGGATTTATTCAAGATGGTCAATTTAAGGTAGTAGGTAACTATTTAAATGTTTTTAGTAAATGGATCATTGATTCTAGAAATTATTTTTTATCCGAATTAGAGAAACATTTAAAAGGTGAAGAATTGGCTTTAGCACAAGCACTGATAATTGGAGATCGTAGTAATTTAGATGGTGAAACAATAAATGCTTTTGGAAATTCAGGAGCAATGCATGTTTTAGCTGTTTCGGGATTACATATTGGAATTATACTTCAGATAATCATACTTTTTTTAGGTTTGTTTTCTAAATACATAACTAAGAAACAAGCATTGATTATTGCTCTCGTTTTCATTTGGTTATATACACTCGTTACAGGTTTGTCAGCATCTGTCTTACGTTCTACAGTTATGTTTTCGATTTTAGCAATTTCTCAAGTTTATGGTAAGAATCACAATTCTATAAATAGTTTATTTTTCACTGCTTTTATTTTATTGTTAATCAATCCTTTGAATCTTTTTGATATTGGATTTCAATTATCTTTTTTAGCAATGTTAGGAATTTTTTGGTTTTACAAACCGATTCTTGCATTTATTTATATTGAGAATAAGTGGGTGAGAAAATTATGGGAAACTACAGCTGTAGGTTTTGCTGCTCAATTACTTACTGTTCCATTGACACTTTATTATTTTCATCAATTTCCAAATTATTTTATTCTGACAAATATTGCTCTGATGTTAGTTACTGGATTAATTCTTGGGTTTGGAATGTTAGTTTATGCTTTTTCTTGGGTTCATTTTTTAGGTAAACTTTTTGTTATAATATTATCAATTTCTTTATTGTTTACATTGAAAACAGTTTATTGGATAGATCAATTACCAGGTGCAGTTGCTACAGGTTTTGATTTTTCAATTTGGATTGTTGCTATAAGTTATTTGATTATTGTTTTGATTTATATTTTTAAAAAAAATAAGTTGATTTTTAGGTTTTTAATTTTAAAATCTCTTTTATTAGTTGCTTTTCTTGTTTATCAACGCTACCAAAATTTAATATTAAAAGAAGTTCGGATTTTTAATCATCCAAAATTAGTTTTTATTGTGAAAGATGGTGAAAGGTCTTTTTGTTTCTATGACTCTGATAATAAAGGTTTTAATAAGATTCAAAGAATGGTTTCAGATTATTCAAAAATCTATCCTTCAAAAGTATATTTTTTTGATATTAACAATTTTGACCGAGAGTTATTAACAAATGGGTTATTTGTTAAAGTTAGAAATAATGTAAATGATGTTAAGTTATCTGTTAATCATTTAAATATAGATATTATAAAAAGTCAGTTTTACTCTGAATATAATCCAAAAAGTAAGTTGATTTATATGCCTTGGATTCAAAAAGCGCCTTCAAATGCATTCAAATTAGTTGATAAATCATTCGGATTTTTATACTAATTTTTAAAATAAATTATCAAGTCCTTAAAAAGATTGAATTTTGCGATTTATTTAAAATATTTAACTTTAAAATCATTTTTTTAAAGTATGTTAATTAATAAAAAAGGTACTTTTGTAGAAAATAAAAGTGAAATGAAAGTTTACTTTTCAAAATATCAAGGAACAGGGAATGATTTTGTCATGTTGGATAATTTAAATGGTCAATATGATAAATTGTCGATTTCTCAAATTCAATTTTTGTGTGATAGAAGATTTGGAGTTGGTGGCGATGGATTGATTAAAATAAATTCGTCTCTGTCATTGGACTTTGAAGTAGATTATTATAATTCAGATGGTTCTAAGAGTTTTTGTGGAAATGGAGCGCGTTGTGCTGTTGCGTTTGCAGAAACTTTAGGAATTGATGTAAGTAATACAACTTTTACAGCAATAGATGGGATTCATACAGCATCGTTAAATCAATCAATCGTTTCTTTAAAAATGAGTGATGTATCCAATTTTGAGAAGTTGGAAAAAGATTATGTTATACATACGGGTTCTCCTCATTATATTCAATTTGTCTCTGATTTAAATTCAAAAAATATTGTAGATTTTGGTAAAGAAATTAGGTATTCTGATAGGTTTAAAAATGAAGGGATAAATGTTAATCTAACCGAAGTTTTAGCAAAAAATCAATTACTGGTATTGACTTATGAAAGAGGTGTAGAAGATGAAACGCTTTCTTGTGGTACAGGTGTTACAGCATGTGTTTTAGCATACGGAATTGAAAATAATTTACAAGGTGAAAATACTGTTTATGTTAAGGTTAAAGGCGGTGATTTAAGTGTTTCATTTAATTCAAAAGGAGAAGGAGAGTTTGATTCAATTTATTTAATTGGACCTGCTACATTTGTTTTTAAAGGGGAAATAAATGTATAGTTTTGAATTTGATAAAAGCATTCCTTTCACTTTGCTGAAAGAAATTAATTCAATAGAATTTTCGGAAGGAGTTTTTATCTGGATATGGCATGCAAATAAAATCCCACCACATATAGGGGTTTCAATTGACGGGAAATATTTCAGTTTAAAGGTTAAAGGAAAAGATGAACAATTACCAGTAACTAAAATTAAGGATATTATAACTAAAAAATCAATTGGGACATTTATTATTCAAACAGATTTTAACTCTAATTTAAAGAATGTTACATCTGTTTTTAAAAGATTTACAAAAGCAGAGTCACTTAAAACAACTTGTTTAAATCCTATTCAAGAAATTTATGGTTTGAAGGGTGAAAAAATGATTTTAGCAGAATTGTTGAATAATTTTCAAACTAAAGGAATAATTACAAAAGTATTTAGTATAAATTTGGATGCTGAATGCAGAGGTATTCCAAAGTATGGAAAGAAAGAGATTGAAGCGCGATTAATTCATTTAGAGAATGCTAAAAGGTCAAAAAGTATACTTAAGGGCACTTGAACCAAGTGATGCTACAAAGTTATTGCTGTGGGAGAATAATATCTCTAATTGGAGGGTTTCAGATACAGAAGTTCCGTTTTCAATGCATGATATAACTAATTATATTGAAAACGCTCATAATATAAGATCTACCGGTCAACTTAGGTTTATTATTTGTAAAGTTGACTCAAATGAATCGATTGGTGCGATAGATTTATATGATGCAAACTTTAAGCATGGACGTGCAGGAGTAGGAGTATTGATTGGTGAAGAAAATGAACGTTCAAACGGATATGCTTCAGAAAGTTTAGAGTTGTTGAATGAATATGCAGATAAAGTGTTAGGATTTCATTCACTTTTTTGTTCAATTCATTCGGATAATTTATCAAGTATTCGATTGTTTGAAAAATGTAATTTTGAAAAAATAGGTGTTCGTAAAGATTGGTATCTCGAACAAGGTCAAAGAATAGATGAAATTTTATATCAAATATGTTTAAAAAAATAGCGATTGGAGTAGCAATTGTCGGTGTTGTCGGAATTGCCTTAATGTATAATAAAATAGGAGTATTTTTAGATGGAAGAACATCTTCAAGTAATCAAACAGATGTTTATTTTTATTTTGTTGCTTGTGATGGTGCTGAAAGTTTAGCGACTCAATTGTTCGAACAAAAAATAATTGATGATAAAGAGGCGTTTTTAAATGTTGCTAATTATAAAAAATTAGATAAATCACGTTTGGCCTTAGGTAAGTATTTAATAAAGTCTGGTGAATCGTATAGAGATATGTTAAATGGTTTTACTTTAAACGGAAACGGTAATGGTAATGCTGAAGTTGAAGTTGATGTTACATTTAACAACTGTAAGGATATCTATCAATTAGCAGGGAAAGTTTCAAAATGTATTATGATGGATAGTACCAAATTTGTAGATTACATTACAAATGGCGCAACATTAGGTAAATATGATTTTACACTTGAGCAGATACCTTCTTTGTTTTTACCGAATACGTATAAAATGTATTTTGATACAGATGAAAAACAATTTGTAGATAAAATGGCGCAAGAATTTAAAAACTTTTGGACATCAGAAAGAACAGCAAAAATTGCAAAAATAGGATTGAAATCTCCATCACAAGTTGTAACATTAGCAAGTATCGTTTATTCTGAGCAATCAAGAAATGCAGATGAATGGCCAATCATTGCTGGACTTTATTTAAATCGTATTAATCAGGGGATTAAAATGCAATCTGATCCAACATTTAAGTTTTGTTGGGGTGATGAATTAAATGGTGTTCAACGATTATTAGCTGTACATAGAGATATTGATTGTCCTTATAATACTTATAAAATAAATGGATTACCTCCTGGGCCAATTTGTATTCCTTCTACTTCTGTAGTTGATGCTTGTTTGAATAGGGCTGATGTAGATTACATATATATGTGTGCAAAACCAGATTATTCAGGTAGACATAACTTTGCTGTTTATGGTGCGGAACATACTAGGAATGCAACTGTTTTCCAAAATTGGTTAGCTAAAGAATTGAAGAATCAAGGAAATTAATTAAAGAAAAAGATGAATCCCCAAGAATCGCCTCTTGGGGATTTTTTTGTTTAATTTTTTGATGAAAACCGAATTAAAAATTCTTATTTTAGATGTATGAAGACGATTTTTATCATTTTGATGTTTTTTACCTTAAATTCCTTTGCTCAAGAAACAATTTTGAATTGGAAAATATTACATCCAATAAAAAAGACTTGGATTGAATTAGGTGAAAAAGGTTCTGTTCAAGAAGCTTTAATTGTTTCAGGAGAATTACCTGATCCTTACTATGGGTTAAATGAAAAGAAATTTGATTGGATAGAAAATTATCAATGGGAATTTATATCTAGATTCTATTTATTAGAAAATCAATACAATGCGCAATTTTTAGAATTAAATTTTCCAAATGTTGATACTTATGCTGATGTATATGTGAACGGAAAATTGGTTTTGAAAACTGAAAATTCTTTTCGTCCATATTCTTCACAAATTAGAGATTTAGTGCACTTAGGTTACAATGATATTAAAGTAATTTTTACTCCTCCAATTTTATACCATGCTGAGAAATATAAAAATGAAAAGTATCATTTACCAGCAACAAATGATGTTCATCCAACAATCAATATTGCACCTTACACGCGTAAACCTCAATATCAATTTGGATGGGATTGGGCTTTAAGAATGAATACAATAGGTTTTTGGAAACCAATAAAAATTTATGCATATAATCAAAATAGAATAATAGGTAAGAATGTAATTATTAGAAAAATATCAACTTCGAAAGCAGTGGTCGATTTTGAATTGTTTTGTGCTACAAGTGTAAGTCAACAATTAAGTTTGAATTCTAAACTTTTTGGTTTGCAAAAACAAGAATTACTTATTGAAGGGAATAAAATTAAGTTTACTGTAGAGATTGAAAATCCTCAATTGTGGTGGCCTCGCGGACAAGGAGAGCAGTATTTATACAAAGATCATTGGACACTTATTGATGCTTCTAATCCCAAAAATGTTATAGATGAAATTGATGTAACTTTTGGAGTCAAAAAATCGGAGTTAATTATTGAGCCAGATAAATGGGGTACAAGTTATACGGTTAATTTCAATGGGAGAAATATATTTTGTAAAGGGGGAGATTATATTCCTCAATCAATTTTTCCGGCACAAGTGAAAGATTATGAACTAGTAGATATGGTTGATCAAATGACTCAATCAAATTTTAACATGATAAGAGTTTGGGGTGGAGGATATTATCCAGATGAAGCTTTTTATGAAGCATGTGATAGAAATGGGATAATGGTTTGGCAAGATTTAATGTTTGCTTGCGCAATGTATCCAGGTGATGAACCTTTTTTAACCAATGTAAAACAAGAATTTGAATACCAAATACCTCGAATAGCATCTCATGCTTCGTTGACGCTTTTTAATGGAAATAACGAAGTTGATGTTGCTTGGAAAAATTGGGGATTCCAAAATAAGTACGGAATTTTTGGAGAAGATGCTAAATACATTGAATCATCTTACGATAAACTCTTTAAGCAATTAGCTCCAGCAGTGATAAATTCAAATTCAAACGCTCCCTATATTCATACTTCACCTTTGAGTAATTGGGGAAAAGACGAATATTTTAATCATGGAACGATGCATTATTGGGGAGTTTGGCACGGAAAAGATCCGATTGAAGACTTTGGAAAGAAATCAGGTCGTTTTAATGCTGAATATGGATTTCAATCATTTCCTGAATTTTCAACTTTAGCAACTTTTTCTCAGAAGAAAGATTGGAATTTAGATTCGACTGTAATGAAACATCATCAGAAAAGTTATGTAGGCAACGGCATGATATTAAAACAGGCAAAACGTTTATATGGTGAGCCGAAAACATTCGAAGAATTTGTTTATTTTTCACAATTAACTCAAGCTAAAGCAATAAGCATTGCAATTGCAGGACATAGAAGTGGTATGCCGAAATGCATGGGAACACTTTATTGGCAAATAAATGATTGTTGGCAAGCGCCGACATGGTCAAGTATAGATTATTTTGGTAATTGGAAAAAACTTCAATATACAGTGAAAGATGATTATGAGGATGTTGCTATTGTAGCTAAAATACAAGAGTTAGGAACAGAAGAATTTTATTTGATTTCAGATGCACCAGATTCTTTTCGTTGTGAAATAAATTATAAGATTTATAATTTAAAAGGTAATCATTCTCATGAAGAAAAAGAAACCTTTTTATTAAAGCAAGGTACTGTTCAAAAGATTTGTTTTCCTTGTGATCATAAAGAAGTCAGAAATAAGAATTTTGTAGTCCATTTTCAATGGAAAGATGCAAATGGTATTTCTAAAGAAAGATGGTTTACACATATCTCTCACAGAAGAGAAAAAGCAAAAAATGAAGAAGTTATTAGAA